>JAFDHQ010000183.1 GCA_019308685.1 Deltaproteobacteria bacterium | reverse complement strand
CAAGGCCGCAGCATTTTTTTCATAAAAACAATCGGGCTCATACGTCCATCCGTTTGCCAGGCGTCTTTCTTCTTTTTTAAGAGCAGCATAAACGTATATCCCTGCCAGGGGAGCGATAATTCGTGTCTTCCAGCCGAAAGTTTTGTATATCTCTTGAAGCAGAGAATTCATTTTTTCAGCCATTGGTTTATTTGTCCGGAATCGTCTCTTCATCGCCCAAACCGCAGCGGCATAAGTTGTCCGGAGTGGCTTGACTTCCCATGCAAAACGGTCTCGAATACGCTTGTCCGGAAAGTCTTTGTATCTTTTCCAGCCCTTTAATAACGTTCTGATCAATCGGGCCAGACTGGGACCGTTGACCTCAAAATCACGCTGGAAAGCGTCGAGAATAAATTGTTCTTCCTGGCCGTTTGGAATGTGTTGATGCCGGTAATTAAAACGATACTGCCCATGGGTGTCCGCCAACGGAAATTCCGATTCGGCCAAAAGGGTTCCGCGTTTTTGATGCGCTTCATACAGCGGCGTCCCGGGAATCGGGGTATACAGCATAAACTGATGAAAATCCGTATCATGTTTGACGGCGTAGTCTATGATGCGATACATGTTGTCGGGGGTATGGTTTTCCAGGCCGATAATCGATGACCCCAGAACGCGAATTCCATGAGATTGAAGACATCGAACCAGAGGCAACGTCTCTACATTGTTGAGCTTGGAATATTGGCTGTGTTCGCCTTCCAGTCCCATCCACACCCAGGATATTCCCAGACCCACCAGTTGCTCAATGGTATAAGATTTTAATATCCTGGCCGAGCTGAAAACATATAGTGCCCAACTTTTATTGTTTTTTTGCATTAACTCGAGAAGTCGCAGCGCCCTTTTTCGATGCAGGAGAAAATTTTCATCCATGGTAAAAAAGGATCGAACATTGAGTTTTTCTTCCAGTTGACACATGACGGAAAAAAGCTCATCCCCGGTTTGGTAAAAATTGATAAATTTGCCCTTGCCGCCGAATAATGCAGACGTCGAACAAAAATTACAGCCCACGGGGCAACCCACGGAAGGGAGTAAGACAGCGGCGGTATCGCCGGGCCGGTCCCGAAGCGTAATCCCCAGGATTCTGGTGCCGAATCCCGAATAGACCAGCGGATGTTTTATGGCGGATGTTGTATTTTGTCCCAGAAAGGCACGAAACCATTGAACACCCTCTCCCTTGACGATATGATCTGCGTCAATGATTTCGTGGATGCCGCCTTTATTTGCCACATGTCCTCCAACGACAATCGTTGCTTTTGGCAGGTATTTTCTGACCAGTTGGCACATTTTTTTCAGTTTTCCGATATTGGGTATAATTGAGCTGATGCCGACGATGTCGTAGGAATGATGTTGGATCTCGTGCACAAAACGGTCCAAGGATGGAAAATCGAGAAGGGTGCAGGGGGCCTGGATATTGCTCTGAATTAACATCAACCCAAAGCTGCGATGAAACATTCGAAGGGAAAAACCGCCCTGAATCCTTGTAACCTGGTTATGATAAAGTTCCATGGGATTGATTTCCCGGCTTCCATACTTGTCGTTTTGGGCATATGGACCAAAGACGCTGGATAGTAACACTTTGGCACGGGTCCCGAGTGGATGGGTCAATGGTGCAGTATTCATAATCTATTCCCTGAATTTTGGAGGGTTATGACCGAAAACGGTCATTTTTCAAAGGTCTCGATATATAATTTCATGTATTCCAATTGGGCCTGCCCGCTCATGCCTTGCAATGGCAGGCGGGGCGAAGACCCTCAGTTCTTATAATAGGGATGATTGAAAAATTACAGAGGTCTTTTTTGGTTTTACAATAGTTTTACAAAGCGTAGATAAATTTGTTATATAAGCTCTGTAATAAATAACCTGGGGCAAGTTTTATTTCTAAAGGTATCTATGATATTGAGAAAATTGTATCTCGATTTCCCCAAAAATATTATCATTAAAAAACGGTAAGTAACACAATGGAACAGGCAATAACTCGAATAAAATGGTTTTTTCACCCGATCTTTATCTTCATCTTTTCCACCGTGGCTTTGGCCACATCCCTAATATTGTATATTTACTGGTATATGGAGGTCAGCACAGGGCTAAAGGAGGTTGCTCAGAGATTCAACCTCGACCATGGGCAATTATTGGAATCTGAAACCTGGGTGGTTATTCTGATCCTTTCGATTCTGGTTGGAATCATTCTGATAGGGATTTTTATTATTTTTGTGTACAATCAAAAAACCATACAGCTCTACCGATTGCAATACAACTTCATAAATAATTTTACACACGAACTCAAAACCCCGGTTACGTCATTAAAACTCTATCTGGAAACATTTATGAAACACGAGTTTTCACGTGATGATCAGAAAAAGTATCTCGATTACATGGTTCAGGATGTGGGAAGGCTTTCGGAAAATATCAACCGCATCTTGAATCTTGCCAGAATTGAGAGTAAGATTTACGGTGAGGAATTTGTTGTCGTGGATCTTTTGGCCACGGTTGAGCAATTTATTACAGATAATGACCACCTTTTTCATAATTGCATCATCAATATTCATAATTCTTCAGGACGCTCTTTTCCATATCGTATTAACATATCTTTATTTGATATGCTCTTGATGAATCTTATGACCAATGCGGTAAAGTATAATGAATCGGAAAAACCAAGAATTGATATAACTTTTAAGTTATATCATCGCAGATTGCATATACGATTTGAAGACAACGGGATTGGAATTGAAAAGACGGAAATCAAAAAAATATTCAAGAAATTTTATCAGTCCGGCCAGGCGGATGATATGACAGCCAGGGGGAGCGGACTCGGATTGCATCTGGTGCAGAATATTGCACGGATTCATAAAGGAAAAGTCATTGCTCAAAGCGATGGGCACGGGAAAGGGGCGGTGTTTACCGTGATACTTCCTTTTAAATTAACCGCTCCATGAATAATCCGCAACGACACCGTACGAACTCATGCATAAGGGCTCGTAACGAAAAAACAGTGTACGATTTCGTTGCGGATCATTCATTCCGCTTAATTTGGAGCTCTAAAAGAAAAACTCCCTGACCACTCATACACTTAAATTTTGCAAAACTCAAAGGCTTACATTGATAAACGAAGGTGTTTGTGGAAAAAATTGAAAAAAAACGTATTTTGCTTGTAGAAGATGAGAGTCACATCGCCGAAGGTCTGAAACTGAATCTGGTGCTTCAAGGGTATGATGTAATGATAGCTCCGGACGGGGTTTCAGGCCTTGATCAATGGAAAAAATGGCAGCCTGACCTGATTATACTCGATATAATGCTTCCGGGTATTGATGGGTTTTCCGTACTTCAAAGCATACGTCTTGAGAATGAACGGATTCCGATTTTGATATTGTCTGCCAAAAGTGCCATAGATGATAAGGTTAAAGGACTTTCGTACGGTGTGGATGATTATCTAGCAAAGCCGTTCGATCTTGAGGAGCTTTTGCTGAGGGTAGAGCGTCTTCTGACCCAAGCATCTTGGTATCGCAAGAATGGCGACTCGAACGGAATCGAATCTTTTTCATCGGAAAGAACCTATACGTTTGGCGGAAACCGAATCGATTTTGAATTGTCTGTTGCCTATTGCAAACGCGGAGAAATATGTCTCACTGAACAGGAGGTCAAGCTTTTGAAGCTGTTTATCGCCAATAAAGGGAAACCGATTTCACGGAGCAAAATCTTGGGAATCGGCTGGGGATATACAGGGAGTATGGCCACACGGACGGTGGACAATTTTATGGTTAGGTTTCGGAAGTATTTTGAGGACGATCCCAAAAAACCGGTCTATTTTAAAAGCCTTCGATCCGTGGGCTATATTTTTGATCATGATTCGAATTCATAAACATGCCTAAAATTGGGGTGCATTATCGTCTTTAAATATAACATCTTCATAATTTGTTGAGCAAGGCCCGAGCGAGTTTTCAACCGCAGGCATAGCGGGCTATTTCGAGGATTGAAACCGAGCGAGAACGCCGCCGGAGGCCGAAAGATGCCGTTTATGGATGGACACTAACTATCTTCCGGCTCGGCCCAGACAATTTCACTCTTGTTGACAATAACCACCTTTCCGGATGAACCCCTGTGTTCCGCGTCGGACAAAACAAAATACTTATCCGGTGAATTCTTGAAATAATCCGATACCCTCGGAAAATCGCCAATATTCAATTTGCCGGTAATCGTTGTTCCATCCTTTATCTTAACCACAACGGAATGGAAATTTTTTACATAAGTGTCAGCCATCGGTTCCATAAATCAATCTCCGTTATACAGTTTTAATTTGCACCTTAATTGTAAAATTTATCAATAATCTGTTTTCCTTTTGGTGTTAGATATAAACGAAGTTTGTTTTCCTTGTTTAATTTCTGTTCAACCCAACCTTTGGCCATCACGGAAGAAAGCGTTTCATTGACGTGCTCCTTTGCAAGTTTCGGATCTTTCAGCAGATCGACCAGACTTGGATGGACATGGTTTCCGGAAGCCATTACCTGCAAGATCTTTAATTCACTTTCCGATATTCCGGACCGGCGGAGCCTGTCCTTTGAAGCTTTCCGGCGACCGATTTCTAAATCATAATCTATTTCGGCCGGATCAGCGTTAATATGGTCTTTATTCATAATGCGGGTTCCTTGGAATCGTTTATTATAAACATTTTCTTTCAATCTGCATGAGAACACCGAAAATAACAGGCAGATGCCATTGAAGATCAATAGATTGACCGGTTTTTTTGGCGCATTACCGAGCAAATCACTGGAGATCATGTTCAAAAAGAGCGGCACGGTCAACGCTGCCACAATTCCCAGCAAGCAATAGCCCAGGAGAGCTTTCCAGACAAGGGGCTTGTGATTTTCCGATAAAAGGAAATTGACCAGACCGCCCAGAATTCCGGAGCCGATCATGATACCGAGGATAAGTAACATGAAGCTGTTTGAAAAAGTGCCCAATTCCAGGATATTTTTGGCAACTTGACTATCCATCTGCACGCTCCGGGACGACATCCTCCTTTTGAGAATGAGAAATTAAAAATTTAACCTAAGTTGAGCGATTTTTTGCGAAGAGATGTGCTGAGATCTTGATGCATAAGGGTTCGCGAAAACCACAGGCATACCCGTGGATATGGCGAGGATTTTCGCGAATCCTTGATGCGCAAGAGATCGGTGCAGATCAAGTAAAAAATCGTTCAATTTAGGTTTAACCAAAGTTCAAGCGCTCCTCTTTGCGCATTCGGATATTTGCGACTCAAATTTATGATTTTCATATCGGCATTGTTAATGCTGGAAATCGGAGGAATAAAACCGGTTAAATATTTTTTTAAAACCAGTGCCCCCTCTTTATCTTCATCATGGAAGTAACGAACATCTTGATTGTGGTAATTAACCTTTTGAATTCCATTTACTTTGAAGCCGTTATGGGTTAAAAAAGCAGAAAATCTTTCCATCAGTTTTTTATTTTTCTTCTTCGTATAATGCACATATACTGTGTATCTTCCGGGTTGAATGGTGTTCTGTGGTTCACTTACTTTTGTTTTTTGAACATCCGTAGATGCTGACATTTGGCTATCTGTCTGTTTTTTTTCATTCAACGCATGGGGCGTATGAGCTAACTGTGAAATTTTTGAATTTATCTGCTTTACCTCGGACAGCGTTTCCCGGCTTTTTTCCAGAAGGGTTTGTGTGGTTGTCGTGATCCTTTCCGTTTGTTTCCATGTCAGACTGATAATTGCAAATGTAAGGCAGCTGCCGATCAAGAATCCCGCGATCACCCCCAGCCACGTGTATCGCTTCCGGAGAGACAGTGCGACGGATTTTGTTAACGTATTGACCAAAAGTTTAAGCTCCTGGACCGATATTTCAACATTGGATAAGTTATTATTCATTTTCGTCGATTTTTCTTTCTATTTTTTTTGTATTAGAAAAAGATTGATATATCTGGGGTCAAGATCTTTGCTTGATACTTCACCGTATTCGTTTTCAATCTCGCTGAAAAGATTTTCCAGAGTATGCCCCAGTTTCCCAGAAATTTCGTAATCGGTGAGGCCTGTCTGTTCTGAAAGCCAGCTTAAAAACGATTCTTTCATTGACCGTCTTATTTTATACGGCTTTTTTTTGTCTGCCCAGAGACCATCAAAAAGCCGCTGGAATTCATTGAGACGTAACGGCTCAATTTGCCCTGACAGCCCGAGGTGATTTCTTGCCCAGAGGGTTAGAATAAAGTTTTTATATGTCAGAAAACGGTCTATAACCGGTTCAGGATTTATTGCCATTAAAGAAAAGATATCGTCAAAAACCATAATTTCATTCAATACGTTATCCGTAGCTCTTATGTCTTCCATGGAAACAAATTCCCTGTAAAGCACCCCGGTTTTATAGTTGTCAAAAAACAGGGGTTTTTTAATCAAAAGCCCCCCCAGTAAGCCCAGCCATTCTTCGCCCCAGAAACCCAGTAGCAGACCTTGGTTTTCAAACCAGCTTTTTTCTCTCCATTTTTCGGCCCGCCATTTCAGATCAAGAGCTATGCCGTATCCTACCTTGAAAATACTGGAAAGCGGATAGTTGCGTATCAATACCGAACAATGACCGGCATCTGGGACCGTGTTGTCCCGGGATAAGCGTTCAAGTCCGATATTCAGGTATCCGCTAACCTTTTTAACAATACTTTTCAGTTCGTCTTTTTCTCTAATATTTTTTAGATCCGCAGAGATGATAAGATTGCACAGACCCGCAAACTCGATTTGGATCTGTTCAATAACATCATGTATCTTTATTTTTTTCAAGGCAGCGGTAAAAAGATTTTCTTCCTCCAGCATTTCGGAATGATAGAAAGGAACGGGCAAAAACAGCTTTCGATCAGGATCTGTTGAAATAAATTTCGTGTCCTGATTTTCAAAATCCTCTGCTTTCAACGGCTGATATATGCCGATCGCTTCTTCATATGGCAGAAATCCTTTTTCCGCCAGTCTTAGATTACGCAGTCGATAGGTTTCTTCTTCAGTTTCTGCGGGGATTACGCTGCAGGTCTCCAGCAGAACCTTTTGATATGTGATGTGGTCAAAGGCTGAAAGGGTTTTGAAAAATTTTGAAAGAAAAGCGTTGCGATCTTTATTTATGGTTTCGTCTGACCCACTTTCTTCGGTTTCAAACTGGAAAGTGTCGTCGAGAAACCTGAGATAAAATGTATCGTCATATGTGAAAAACTCATTGTCGAATTCGGATGGATCCTGATCGTGCTCCCTGATTTTAACTTCGATGTTTTTGAACAGATAAAACTCCATGAATTGGGTTTGTCGGTCAAGAAACCACTTAATAAAACGATCCGGATCTAGTTTAAACAGCAGGTCAAACCATCGGGTAACCGATTTCAATTCTATTCTATCCTTTTGCCACACTTCAAGATCTACGATGTATTCCCACTGCTTGTCGGATGCGAGGGATAACAGCGGATGAGAATCTTCAAGCCCGATCTCATGGATTAAAAAATAAAAGTCTTCTTCAGGGAATGAATGGATCAGGGCAGCGGGTTGGGGCGAATCTAAAATGGCATTCAAGGCTTTTTCAGGGGCCATAGAAACGATTTTTTGCCTCAGATTCTGCAGATTTTCTATTCGTGCGATGACTTTTTTATTTTCCATATCTTCACTCCGCCTTTTTGGGATTCCAGGGTGCAAATTTAAAAAGAAGAAGCATGCCGGGAACAGCCATAAGCGTGCAGGCAATAAAAAAACTTTCCCATCCCATGTTTTTGGCAAAAAAACCGGTGGGTGCCGAAGCCATCACCCGGGGAATTCCCATAAGGCTGCTGAGCAGGGCATATTGTGTGGCGGTAAATTTTTTGTGGGTAATGCTCGCCATGAATGCAATAAAAGCGGCGGTCCCCATTCCGCTGCTGAGATTCTCAAAAGCGATAACTGTTGACAATAGGGGAAGACTGTTACCCACCCGCGCCAGAACCGAAAAACCGGCGGTAGATACAGCCTGGAGCAAACCAAAAATCCAGAGACTGCGGTTGATTTCGAGTCGGAGCATGATCACCCCGCCGATCAAAGTTCCGGCAACGGTAGCCCAGAAGCCGAACAGTTTTACTACGGCGCCGATCTGGGTTTTTGAAAACCCTATATCCAGATAAAACGGTATGGTCATGGTGCTGGCCATTGTATCCCCGATTTTGTAAAAAAGAATAAATGCCAGTATCCATAACGCACCTTGCCGGCTGAAATATTCTGTCAGCGGATCAAAAACAGCTTCCCTCATGGTTTCCGGAGTTCCCACATTAATCTTGGGTTCCGGTGCCAGAAGCGTGGTGACAACACCGGGCAGCAAACAGGCCGCCATTATCTGATAGACCATGAAAAACGGCATGTGATCTGCCATAATCAGGCCGCCGCCGGAAGCCAGCAACATACCTATCCGGTATCCGTTGACGTACAGAGAAGATCCCAGCCCCAGCTCTTTATCAGGGAGATCTTCTCTTCGATAGGCATCAACGACAATATCCTGTGAGGCGCTGAAAAAGGTTACCAGAAATGCCGCAACTGCCATCATCCATGGATTCTTCCCGGGATCAGTGAAG
>JAFDHQ010000182.1 GCA_019308685.1 Deltaproteobacteria bacterium | reverse complement strand
TTGTGATGTATAAAAAGGCGACCCAAGCAGAAATTGATTTTGTTGTGGCGACGATTGAAGAAAGAGGATACACGGCCCGTCCCATTCCAGGGGGAGAAAGAATTTCCATCGGAAGAAGACCGGAATGCCTGTGGTTACCGAAGTCATGGATTTAGAAACCTTTGATCTGGTGGAAGAATATGCAGATGTGATTCAGATCGGTACCCGGAACATGCAAAATTTCAGTCTGCTGCGGCGAGCGGGTCATGCAAACAAGCCGGTGATGTTAAAGCGAGGCATGGCGGCAACCATCGATGAATGGCTGATGGTGGAAGTGCACCATGCGCCTGAAAAGGCATTAAGTGACGGAAGTGGCATAAACCAGGAGTTACTAAAAGATCTTTAATTTTAAGCAATTGTAGAACTTCCGAGACGTCGTTTATGATTATAGAAATACTTGCTACCGGAGATGAAATAAGAACGGGTGCGGCCATCGACAGCAATTCGGCCCATATCGCACAGGTTTTGGAACAAGCGGGTCTTGAAGCCATACGGCACACGTGTGTGGGTGATGATATGGACATAATGGTTTCCATCATAAAAGAGATCAGCGGGAGGGCGGATATCGCGATTGTAACCGGAGGACTGGGCCCGACAAGCGATGATATTACGGCGGAAGCAGCGGCCAAGGCAAAAGGGGTTGAGCTTGTTCTAAACCGGTCGGCACTTCACGTGGTTGAAAATTTTTTCAAGACCCGGAAGCGCACCATGAGTCCTTCGAATAAAAAACAGGCCATGCTTCCCAAGGGCGCCGAGTCTTTGAATAATCCTGTTGGATCTGCGCCCGGATTTGTTTTAAAAATAGACAGGTGTTGGTTTTTCTTTGTTCCCGGGGTACCTTTTGAAATGCGACGGATGCTTTCGGACGAGGTCCTGCCCCGTATAGAGAAGCTTTATGGCCGTACGGATGAATTAAGTTTGGTTAAGACCATATCCACGTTCGGCTTAACCGAGTCGGCAACAGGAGAGCTTTTGGACGGTTTATCCGCCGAATATCCTGAGATAACGACGGGTTTCCGTTCAAAATTTCCGGAAATCCAGGTAAAACTTTATATCAGAGGCACAGATGACAAGGTTCTTGGTAAGATTCTGGAAAAAGCGTCCCAATGGGTTCTCGGGAAGTTAGGGGAGAACATTTTTTCTATGAACGGGCGTTCAATGGAAGCGGTTGTGGGCGGCCTTCTTGCCGAAAAACAAGCAACCCTTGCTGTTGCCGAAAGCTGTACCGGCGGATTGATCTCCCACATGCTGACCAATGTACCGGGCAGTTCCGGCTATTTTCATTTTTCAGGGGTTACCTATTCCAATGAAGCCAAAACAAAGGTTCTGGGAGTATCCAACGAAGTATTACAGCGATATGGAGCCGTACACCCAGAGACCGTAAAACAGATGGCCCAAGGGGTAAAACGTGTTGCCGGAACCACTTACGGCCTGGCAACCAGCGGTATTGCAGGACCGGACGGTGGAACCGATGAAAAACCCGTGGGCACGCTTTGCATCGGTGTTGCCACCCCCCATGATGTAAAAGGATTCCGGTTTTTTTTCCCGTTCAATACCCGGTCGATGAATAAAAAACTCTTTGCCATGAAAGCCCTTGACCTGCTGCGACGGGAACTCCGGGGTTAGATGGTACCGTCAAAGCAGTTTTTGAACCACAGGGTCGATTCCCGGACAAAATTTTCCTGGTGTGTTTTATTGCTCATGCGATGATCGCCGCCGTTTTGCATGATCAATTTTTTGGGATCACCGGCTTTTTCATATATTTCTCTGGCATTTGACGGGGGTACCAGCTCATCGGAATCGCCGTGGAATATAAGAATATGATGAGTAGATGAAAGCTTATCTGAAATGTCGGAATCAAGATATCTCTTATAAAACGGCGGATTTTCTGTGTTTGAGTCATGGGATTTTTCCAGTGTCTTGATAATGGAACTGCTGCGAACAGGGGCGGCGCAGGTGACAATTGAATATGCGTCAGATTGAGCGAATACGGATAAGCAGACTGTCCCCCCCATACTGCTTCCGAAAAGAGCGATCCGGTTGCCCGTGTCTTTTCTATCTTGAATGATCTTTATTGCGCTGATCATGTCCTGACATCGAGCATCGATAGAGGTGACATCCTGGAAAACGCCTTGGCTCCGCCCGCATCCCCTATGGTCGAATCTGAAAAATGCGATGCCAAGGGCATTGCATTGTCTCGCCAGTGCGATCTGTTTAGGAGAACTGCCGTTGCTAAAAAGACCGTGCGAACCGATGACCACCGGAGGGGTTTCCTCGGCCGGAAGGTGCAGCGTGCCTTTGAGAATAAACCCGTTGGATGAGAACGTGATGTTTTTTTGATTCATGGTTGGTTTATCCCATTAAACATGATATTTTTCAATAAAAATGAAAATAAAAAAAGGACAACTGGTTGAACTGGAAATATCAGGGATCGCCTTTGGCGGCAAAGGACTTGCACGGCTGAACGGCCTTGCTGTTTTTGTTGACGGGGCGGTGCCTTTGGATTTGGTTATAGCCCGGATCGTTAAGAGAAAGAAGCAATATGCGGAGGCCCGTGTTCACACACTGGTTAAGCGGTCTCCATTTCGAATATCTCCGGATTGCATGTATAGCGGTTTTTGCGGCGGTTGCAAATGGCAGTTTTTGAATTACCAAAAACAGCTTGAGTACAAACAACAGCATGTCCGGGAATCCATTGAGCGAATCGGGCTTATCCGGGACGTAGCAGTGCATCCGACAATTTCATCGCCTGCAATTTTTGGATACCGGAACAAAATGGAGTTTTCCTGTTCCGACCGGAGGTGGCTGTTGCCGGACGAAATGGGCAAAGAGGGGGTTGACATGGGGTTTGCTCTCGGGCTTCATGTGCCGGGGGCTTTTTACAAAGTTCTGGATACGGGCGCATGTCTGCTTCAGCCGGAACTGGGGAACCGGATTCTCGATGATGTCAGAACATTCATCAAGACCTCGGGTGTCCCGGTTTACGGGCTTCGCAGCCATAAAGGTTTCTGGCGTTTTCTTATGCTCAGACATTCTGTTGCCTATGACCAGTGGATGGTAAACATCATTACCGCAAAAGAAGATCCGCAAACCGTGAATCCGCTGGCCGTATTACTCATGGATAAATATCCTCAAATCATCTCAGTGGTAAACAACATTACTTCTCGCAAAGCCGGTATTGCCGTGGGAGAATATGAAATTCAACTTGCCGGGAGTCCCTGGATAAAGGATAAAATCGGAGATTTTGAGTTTGAAATTTCGGCAAACTCTTTTTTTCAAACCAATACCCTGGGGGCCCGAAGATTGTTCGATTCCGTCAAAGAATATGCCGGACTCTCCGGCCGGGAGACGGTTGTGGATCTCTATAGCGGTACCGGTGCGATTGCAATATATATTTCTGGGTCCGCAAAAGAGGTGATCGGCATGGAAATCGTTGAAAGCGCTCTAAACGATGCACAAAAAAACTGTCGGGTAAACGGAATAACCAATTGCCGGTTTGTCCTTGGAGACATTAAGGAACGTCTTTTAACACTTAAAGTCAGGCCCCATGTTATGATCATCGATCCTCCCAGGGCCGGCATGCACAAGGATGTTGTGGACCGGGTTCTTGAAATGGGTCCCGAAAGGATTGTTTATGTCTCCTGCAATCCTTCGACAATGGCAAGGGATCTTGGCCTGATGAAACAAAGTTACCGGGTAGTGGAGGTGCAGCCGGTTGATATGTTTCCGCATACCTATCACATCGAGTCGGTTGCAAAGCTTGAAAAAACCTGAAACCTATGCTCCGAGAAGGCTTAACCACACCCGATAATGTCCAAAAAAAAGACCTATTTTTCTAGCATATTACGAGATCTGAAGTTACGGCGATCCCCTCAGTTTTTGGAAGATTTCAATTGAATAGCTCCATGAAACGATAGAAAAGAGAAATGAGAAATTAGGAAATGGGAAGCATTGGGCATAGGGTCGAAGTCGGAAGTCAGTCCGCCACAGTGCGTCGGCGGATAAAAGGTCGGAGGTCAGAACTCAGAAAGGTAAGGAAAGAATAAAGAGAAAAGAGGGAAGAGGATAGCAGGAAGAGGGAAGAAGGTTAGGGAATCAGAAGATAAGAAGGTTGGAAGGTGAAAGGAAATAGGAAATAGAATAACGGATAAAAGGGTGAAAAGATAATTTTCAAGGGTTAAGTTTTTGGAACTTTCATAAATCCTTGGGGCCAAGTTTTTCGACCACATAGTCGGGGAATAATTTCTGGAGTTTTTTATCAAAGCTCAACATTTTTTCCCCTTTCTGCTCTCCTTTTGTGGATTTTGGATTCCATTTTTTCAACTGAAACAGGTTGTTTTGGTTTTCGGTGTTTTAGCAAACCAAACAGTTCAGATACCGGAATCGGTTTATTTGTGATCATCACTTTTCCGTCTTCAAGAGGGATAAAAACAATTTTGTCAAATTTTTCCACTTTAAGAAAATCTCTAATTACTTTGGGAATGGTCACCTGACCTTTTGAACAGAAGTTTCAGAGATAAATGCCGCTATTATCCGCGGGCCCTTATCTGGCGTGGATTTAGGTAACTGTAGTGTGTAAGACCCCACCGTCGTCAATGCGATGTCCAAGCGCTGATAGGACTTCGGATTGGGTCTTCGTGGGGGTTTCTAATCGCCTGATCGG
>JAFDHQ010000181.1 GCA_019308685.1 Deltaproteobacteria bacterium | reverse complement strand
TTATATTTTTTCCGGTTCTAAAACCGATACGACGCCGTTTAGCGATGATGGCACTTACAACGGGAATAGCAATGCGTTTACCGTAAAAATCGGTAAAGATGCCACAATTGAGGTAGGAGGCGACGGCGATGCCGTATTTGGAAATATTTTCACTACAATGGATGGTTTAAAAACTGCGCTTATGACCAATGATGTGGGAGGTATTCAGAATGCGATGAGCAACCTTGACGGTCATTTTGATGATATTTCCGCCAAGATTTCTGATGTGGGTTCTAAAATGAACCGCATGGATGTAAAGGAAAAAATCTTTCAGGATCTAAATTTTGCCAATACGGACAGGCTTTCTAAAATTGAAGATGCGGATTTGGCCGAGGCAATCATGGAGTTAAAGGCCAGAGAGTTGGCCTACCAAGCGGCTCTGGCTTCTTCGGCCAAAGTTATGACACTGACTTTGATGGATTATATGGAATAATAGAACAAAATATGCCAGGGAAAGGCGATGCTTATACTGACAAGGAAGTTGGGTGAAAAGATTAATATCGGCGATGATATTACGGTTACTCTGCTTGAAATAAAAGGGGCGCAGGTCAAGCTCGGGATCCAAGCACCAAAAAGTATTGGTATTCACCGCAACGAGATATATGAAAAAATCAGGGAAGAAAATCTGAGGTCCTCTAATATTAGCGATTCAGATCTTTCAAAGGCGGTCGCCCTTTTGTAAACCATTAGCTTTGAGAGAGTGAAATTGAAAATTAAAACAACGAGATTCGGAACAATCGGCATTAAAAAAGAGAAGACTATTGACATGCCTTTTGGTATGCTTGGATTTCCGGATAAAAAGAAATTTATTATACTTCAACATCGGGAGAATTCACCTTTCTTCTGGTATCAGTCGGTCGACGATCCCGCGCTTGCCTTTGTCATTACAAGCCCGTTTCTATTTAAGCCTGACTATAAGATAGATCTAAAAGATGCTTTAAAGGAGATGTCCTGGAATGGAGACGGAAAAACCGATCACTTAGAGATATATATTGTCGTTAATATTCCAAATGGGTTGCCTGAAAAGATGACCGGAAATTTTATTGGACCCATACTATTAAATAATAAGGTTCGCCAGGCGGTGCAAGTTGTAATTTCCGACAGTCCTTATATTCACAATTTTCCTCTTTTGTCCGAATGAAGTTTCTGGAACGGATATTGCAAGTCATAGTTTTTAAGATAACATACCGATAAATTGCTTAAAGGCTTCTCGGATGCGCGTGCATCTTTTCAGCCGGGGATCTTCAAACATAAAAAAAGAAATTAAAAAGAAAAGATGCCTTCCGGCGTTAATAACGGCATTTGGGGAAGCCTTGGCCTTGGTCTCGGTTCAACCGGACAAAATAAATGCCTTGAATAAAATATAGTAGCAGTTAAGGCGAAAAAAGGCAGGGCTTTCAAAAACCCCCTGCCTTTTTTATTTAAACGGCGAAGGCGATTTGTAAAAAATTACGCCACGATTTTATTTTGGCACGAACTTGTGATGAAAGAACCATTAAATATCTGGACAAACATTGAGTTCTGTAGTCATACGGCTGCTATCAATAAACAGAATTTATCTGAAAAAGAGCTGATTAAGGACAACTGTTCGATCTCATTTAATAGACTACTAGAAAATAGGATCAAAGGCATCAGGTCTGACGGTGTTTTACATAATACGGAATTACCTTTAGGAAGAGACCGATTGCAACAACTGATAGAGATTATAGAAATTCAGATGAATAATTATTTATTCAATGCGCTTTCTGACAGTGATAACGAAAACGAATTTACCGAATTTCAGTTCGAATCGGTTGATTTTTCCGGGATAGAAAATCAGATGGCGCCTTTTGTGTCAACAAACGAACATACTTTACAAAAAACAGAAGCGATCAAATCGGAAACCCATATCGATACTATCATTGATCATGCCTCAAAGAAATACGATGTTGATCCTGTTTTAATAAAAGCCGTTATAAGAGCTGAAAGTAATTTTGATGCAAACAGCACTTCCTCAAAAGGAGCTATGGGGCTTATGCAGCTTATGCCCGAAACCGCCAAGGAACTGGGCGTCAAAAATTGCTATAATGCCGCTGAAAATATTATGGCGGGAACCTGTTATTTGAAAAATCTGCTTGACAGGTATGATGGCAATATTCCCCTTGCTCTTGCAGCCTATAACTGGGGAATGGGTAATGTTGAAAGGCACCCCGAAAAATTACCGCAAGAAACTCAAACCTATATGGCCCGTGTCAATGATTTTTTACATAAGGAAACATCGTAATCCGCGTTAAAGAAAGGAACTTTGTCAAGGTGTTGAAAATCTGGCTTTAAATTCGCATCTCAATTTATTTTACCATGCGTTAAGGAGATTCAACCGTCAATATTTTGTTTATATGTGTCAATAATTTGCCAGAGATTCTCTCCTTAAATTCCACTCAATTTAATTTAAAATTCAAAAGGCCTTGTCTCGTCATTAATAAGCTCATATCTTATTGATATCATATCAACTTATGACGTATGCATACAAATCGTCAGAAATTATTTTTAATAGGCACATATGTTGCAAACAGATAAGATATAATAATAAGAAAGAGTTAACAATAAACCCAATAGCGAAAAAAATATATCGGGAAAGAGAAAAAACAAATTTACCGGGGCCAATACTCCGGTCTTTCATTATACTCTCGTTATATAGGGGGATTGGCGGAGCGAACTAACTTAATCAGTTGGAGGAATAGATGAAGTCGAGGATTTTAATCGTCGACGACGAAGAAAGCATACAGTTTGCATTCAAGACCCATCTGTCAAATGAAGGACATGAGGTAATGACCGCAGAGGATTATTCTTCCGGTATAAAAGCGCTTTCTGAAAATGAATTTGATCTCGTGATAATGGATGTAATTTTAGGAGGCCAGAAAGGCACCGATATCCTTCGGGAAATTAAGAACAGGGGTATGAAGTGTCCGGTAATTATGATAACCGGAGAACCGAATATAGAAACTGCGGCGGATGCGGTGCGTTTGGGTGCCTTTGATTATCTTCCCAAACCTATTCGAAAGGAAACTCTTTTAAGAGTTACCTCACATGCCCTTCGCCACAAAAGCATTATAGAAGATAAGAATCGGATGGAGGCAGAAAATGAAAGATACCGTCTCAATCTGGATGCCATATTCAGGAGTTTAAAAGATGCAATTATCACTGTAGATCGTGACATGCGAGTGATGAAGGTTAATGAGACAATAAAAGATATATGTAATATTTCCACGTGCAAGATCATTGGAAAAAATTTTATGGAATTTAAAACTTCATGCAGTAAATCGTGTAAAAATGTTTTAAAAGAAATCCTAAAAGCAAATAATAGTATCGGAGAGTTTCGTACCGAATGCAGGCATCAGGACCATCCCAACCAGGTCGCTCTGTTGACCGGATCACCCCTGAAAGACCGTGAAGGAAGAGTTTTTGGGGCGGTTATGGTAATTAGGGACATTACAAGACTGAACGGCCTGGAGCGGAAGTTGAAAGAGCGCCAGTCATTAAAAACGCCTAAAAAAATTGAAAATATTCAATTATTCGATTTTGTTTGAGGTCTACTTTTTTCTACGAACAACTCTTCTCTTTTTTACTCTTTTGCGGGGCTTTTTGGAAATAGGAGTTGTTTTATGGGTCCCCTGAGATACTGATTTAATCCTTTCCGTATTATTTTCTTCTAATTCCCAAGGAAGGTTTTGCCGGTATATACATGTTGATCTGGGGCATTTTAAAATCGTTTTTCCAGTTTTGTCGGAAGTTTCTACTAAGAATGGATTATTACATTGTGGGCAGGGAATATGATATGGCTTGCCCCAACTAATAAAATTGCAATTTTCAGTTAAACATCTATAAAAAGTTTTTCCCATTGAAGTCTCTTCGGCCTGAACTTTCGACTGTTTACATAGGGGGCATTGAAGTGCCAGATCTTCTTCAAAAGAGGCAATCTGACTTTCTATGGAATCAACGATGTTAAGCGAATTATTTTTTTCAGAAGTTGTGTCCGGTTTATCAATGATTGCTTCTTTTGCTTCTGCAATATTCTTTTTAATAAACTGATCTTTATTTGGCTCAACTGGTTTATTGTCTTGTAAAGGGGTTTCGATGGAAGATGTGGAATCATCCTGGGGTAGGTTTGTATCAGTTATTTCTTCGGTCAGACGTTGCACATCCCTATTTGTCTCTGTCAATTGTTCTGAGAGAACCTCAGACAAGGCTTCTATATTTTCTGACTCAATATCATTGTGTGGCTTGGTTTCAACGGGTTTTACTCTCGTTTCTGATCCCCCAGATTCAATGAGATCTGTATCCGGAGTAATTTTATCGATTTCATCTTCCTCGGGAAAAGACTTGCCAAAATCCACCTTCCTGAGCTTTCCCTCATAATTCGCTAAAGATAAGACTTTAGGCGCAGACGGGGAAACCCGGGAGTCCTTATGCCAGTTGTCAACTTTTTGACGACCCAGAATGTCCGACTTTTTTATTTGAGTTTCCTGCTCCTTTGATCGTTCTGAAACCATTGCCGGCTTTGAATCGGGTTGTTCTTTATTCAAAGGAACGCCCTGCATGTTTAAGATTTGATCAAATTGACTTATAGCGGAATCCAAATCTTTTCGTCCCGAGTTAACCTCATCCATGGTCTGAATGAAATAGGCGACGAGATTCATTCCGGGCATACCCGGGAAAGTCCGATCAAGAAGTTTGACCAGGCTTGTGGCAGGCTCTCCCGGGATAAAATATTCTTCTTCAACATAGATATAACCCTTTTCGATCATATCCTGAACAACAATATTTACATCACGGTTCGGTTCAAAGCCCATTTTTTCCAACTCGCCGATTAATGTTTCAGAAGTATAACGACCAGATGAGCCGGAAGGAAAACTTTCTATCTCATTTTCACGTTCTATCAGAAGAATAAGACATGATATGATTGTAGAATTCATGGTCAGCTCACTAAACAGATAGCTGCTGCCGATCAAACGTTCTAAATGCTTTGTAAAAATCTTATCAAACATATTGAGCACTTTATTTTTACTGATGTCGGTATCCGGTGCCATTTGACCTTCCTCTTTATCTTTATATTTCTGATTCCCATGCCTGAATTTGCATCTCCCTGTGAGTCCCAGTCGACCAGCAAGGATTTTCTTCAGTCATCACCAAATCCGTTAAAAGATTGACGGCGGTAGTGGTTTTTCCAACATCAACTTTTGAGATGGCAATATAGAAGATTTGCTTAATTAATATAATACCGGGAATAAAACGATGTCACAAAACTTAATAACTATCTGAAATAAATTTATAAAAAAAGCATATAAGAAACAGAAAGTCTTCCAACAATTAGTTTATCTAAATGAAATTATGCAATAAATATACCATTTATCATCCATGAAATGGAATGAGTTTTGCAGAACCTATAAACCTTTAAAAGACAAGTTTGAAAAGGAGATTCTTGTGGCTTTCATACTAACCTTGAAAGGTGTCGACAACGCTATATCAAACCTTAATTACAGCAATAAAAACACATTAAAATATAGATATGTCCACCATATTCGACAATTTTACAGCGATGGAGATTCCGTTGAGTCGGTGGGTGAGATAGGCAGCGAAGAACTGATAAAAATACTTTGGAATACCGGTGACAGTCCCGAAGCGATAAAGAGTAAACGGAAAAATCTGAACAGCCTAAGAGCTTCTGTGAACGCTGACTTTAAAAAGCTTTATGACAAAGGGGGAAATCCTGAAGGTGTAAAAATAGGATCGGGAAATATCTTTGTAATGTTAGATGATGCAAAGGATAAGATCCTTAATGAGTTCGGATATGATTTGCAACCGGATGCGACGCTTAAATTAGATCAAATATTGGATATCCTGAGGCTGGCAAATGAAACCGTATCCGGATCAATGGCTGTTGAAGAAAAAATTGGAAGAGACGGTTTAAGTAAAATAGATCAGTTGAAGATCCTTATCAAGGGATTATCGGGAAAGGTGGGTTTGTCCTCTCCGGAACTGTCAGAAACGGATCAAAAAACCGAAAGAGCCCTGGATGATTCTAAGAAGTATGAAAAGATTGACGATTTGGGAGAAGTCTCAGATGAGATTGCCGGATGAACTTGAGGAAGATGAGGTTTTAGAAGAGGTCGAGGATTTAGAGGAGGTCGCAGACGAAATAGCTGAAGAAGATGAGATTGAAGAGAATCTTGAAGCGATCGAGGATTTAGAGGAAGATGAGATTTTAGAAGAGGTCGAGGATGTTGATCTGGATGAGCTTGCAGAAGGGCCGGAGGAGGGTGAAGCGGCCGGCGGCCGAGAAGATCTGCAAGATGCTGGGATTGGCACAGGCATGGACACGAAGGGGCCAGCGAATGGCCGGACCGGGGCTGAGTCTTCAGAAAAGGATTCCGGTAAGGGAATAGAGTCCGGGAATACCGGTTACGGCGATATGGTTATTGATGATGCCGGTTCAAACGGTGGTATGGGGCCTGAGCCTCTTGAAACAGATGAGCCCTCCTCTGAAGATATGGAGATAGATGATTCTCAAGAAATTGAAGAGGTTGAAGAAGTTGATGAACTTGAAGAAGATGAGGTTTTAGAAGAGGTTGAGGATTTAGAGGAAGTCTTGGATGAAATAGGACTTCCTGTTGACTCTTTAGGTCAGGAGTATTCTGATGAAGTGAGTGGTAAAGTAAAAAAAGATAGACTTCTTGCCGAAAAATTTGACGGTTACCTCGGTGTAATGGAT
>JAFDHQ010000180.1 GCA_019308685.1 Deltaproteobacteria bacterium | reverse complement strand
TCATACCAGATTTTCGAGTCTGCGGTCATGGGGGCGGATGCTATTTTGCTGATTGTCCGCATTCTTGACCCCAAACAGTTGAAAGATTATCTTGACCTCAGCAACGACCTTCAAATGGATGCCCTGGTGGAAATCCATTCGGAAAAGGATATCGAAAAGGCCACCCGGGCAGGTGCCGTCCTTATCGGAATAAACAACCGCAATCTGAGATCTTTTGAGATCGATATCCATACTTCGATTCGCATGAAATCTCTTCTCGAACCCGATCAGGTGGCGGTCGCTGCCAGCGGAATCAGATCACGGAAAGACATTGAAAAAATGAATGCTTCGGGAATATGGAATTTTCTGATCGGCGAAAGCCTGGTTCGTGCGGACAACCCGTGCACTTTCCTCACATGGCTTAGAGGAGAAAATTCAGCCGAGCAGACCCAGCAACCATAAAAACGATCCTTCACTACAACACTGCCGACAATTATATGGAAACCGCTTCATTTTTACCGACGTTTCACAAAATTTTCAAAAAAAAGCCGTGTTGCCTTCCAATCGTCCTGTCCCAGTGATTCAAACAGTTTCGTATTTTTGTTATAAACACGGATGTTCAAATCTCTTTCAGCGTCATCGAAGTACACCAGACTTTTCTTTAATTGTATCTCCATTTCTTTGCCTATAGTATATTTCTCGAAAAGTCCATGTGCCAGTTCAATAAAGGTATAATTGTTGGCCTCAATCAAGGTTTTCAGGTCAATAAAATCCTTACAGGTCCCTCTCTGATTGATTGCGATCAATTTCATCAAGGATAGATCAATTTGAGAAGCAACAGGGATGGAAATGGCTTCCATGGTCACGAGATCATTCAGTAAGGGATAGGGATAGGTAAAAAGGCTAAACCCTGTGTCATTAAGGTTGATAACCAGTGTTTTTTCAGTGATATTGGTTTGGGTGACCTGGAAGTCAGATTTGAGTCTGTTTGAAATAATATTGGATAGTTCAAGACTGTCAAAGGACACCGGTGTGAACAGATCCAAATCAATAGACAATCGATGACCAAAATACAAAGCAATAGCGGTGCCCCCTGCCAAGTAGACATCTTTGGGCAGGTGTCGGATGAGTTCGCTGTTTAGTATGGCTGCCATATCCGGCGTGATACATCTGAGAAACATCTGGTCTCCCCTCTCGACATGCCCAACAGAAAAATAAAATAATTCACGGTCCTGGGACTCAATTCTCTGCTTTCTCTGACCACTTGCGCCACAGATTCACGGCCGTAATAGTCTAAAATGGCATCCACGTCATCTTCTGTTCCCAGTTCAAGAATACGCTCGATGATGATAAATTTATCCAGCGACAGGTCCAAGGCTCCTTTGTCCCAGAAATACCGGCGATGGTCATCAATCATCTTTAATATCCGTCGCTCCGGATCTGTCAAGCCGAGAACTGGCTTTTCTTTCACTGTTATGCCCCTATACTTGATGGAAAAGTTTTCCGACAGAATATCATTTTCCGTATTATTCAGGAAGGTTTGCTATAGATTTAAAATTATCAAGCAGTTATAAATATGTCAATAGCTAAAGCCCGTTGGTGAGCCCTGACCCCTGTCTGTTGACAACCCCTGGCGCCGATGTCAGGTTTCAGGTGTCAGGGTTCAGGCGCCAACGCCTCTGTTCATAACTCCTGACACCTGAAACCTGTAACCTAACGCCGGAAACCAAATACCCATGGCAATCTTGACCAACAACCGTCTTGGTTTATACCCGACAGTATTGAACGCTTCGGCCGAATAGGGGTGGATTTATTCCGGCCGCTTTCCTTACATCGCTCCGGAAAAAAATGTATCCCGGCAGATCCCACAACCGTAAAAAAACAAAACGCTTGCATTATAAATATACCTGCAATTATAATGTTTTTTACCCGAATAAACCGGGAAATTACTTAAAGCAGGTGTAACATCTCATATCAAGGGTGTGTAATTCACTGATGTTGGTTAACAGCGGTCATTTATTACTTTCCATCGGAATTCGAAGGTCTGGTTTCAGGTGTCGGGTGTAAGGTGTCAGCAGGACGAACGTAAGAGCTGACACCTGAACACTGACACCTGAAACCTGGATTGCTTGAGCTAAATCACCAACAATCTTGATTTACACCCACATCAAGGTTTTTACTATAACATGCACCATAACAACTTTATACCGCAGGTCAAAATATGTGGCCTGACCCGTGTCGAACAAGCGTTGCAATGTGCGGATCTTGGGGCGGATGCCATCGGATTTGTCTTTTATCCCAAAAGCCCGAGACATCTGACCGACGACCGCGCCGGAAAAATTTGCTCGGCACTGACGGATCGCGTAAAAACCGTGGGCGTGTTTGTCAACGAATCGTTTTCCAACATTATGAAGCATGTTGAATGCTGTGATCTTTCCACAGTCCAGCTGCACGGTCAGGAATCCCCTGATCTGGTTCGTCGTCTTTGCAACGAAAACCTTCAGGTAATAAAGGCCTTGTTTATTGACGGCAATCCCTCTTTAAACGATGCGGAAAATTATCAGGCATCTGCTTTTCTGGTGGAATGCGCACAGGGTAAACTTCCCGGAGGGAATGCACTGGAATGGAATTGGGATCGGGCCAAAAGCTTTGGTGAAAAACATCCGCTGATCATTGCCGGAGGTCTTTCCCCTGAAAATGTTTCCCATGCAATAAAGGTGAGTTCGCCCCATGCCGTAGATGTCAGTTCAGGAGTGGAATCCAACCCCGGAGACAAGGATATGGGCAAAGTCGCCGTCTTTCTGAATACGGTTTTTAGGTGCGGCATTAATAAAAATGCGGAAAAGATATTTTGACAGTCTCGTAAAAAGACCAACTTCTGCGTTGTACTGCATTTCGTAATCATTCAACGTACGAAAAGTACGCCTCATGATTACAAAATTTGCACGCCTTGAATTTGAACTTTTTACGAAACCGTCTAAATCGGATTTTTTATGAGTTTATCTATTTTAAAGGAGAAAAAATGAGAAAAATCATAGAATTAAAAAGGGTTGTGGTAACCGGTATAGGCATGGTTACGTCACTGGGACTGGATGTACCGACCACATGGGAGGCCATGCTGGCGGGCAAATCAGGTATTGACTGGATTACCCAGTGGGGTGATCTGGATGAAGTGAAGGCCAAATATAAATTGGCGGAAGATTTTCCTTTGATTGCCGGCGAAGTCAAAGATTTTAACATTAAAGATATTGTTAAACAGAAAAAACAAGGTTTTTCAAAAGAGGATCTCAAACAGATTAAATATATGGATCCCTTTATTCAGTTTGCCTACGCAGCAACACTGGAAGCCATTGCCGATTCCAATGTAAATTTAGAAAAAGGAGACGTTGATCCGTATCGCATCGGCGTCATTATCGGCTCCGGTTTGGGGGGTCCTCAATCATGGGAAAACGAATTTAAACGTTTCTTAAGCGGGAAAAAAGTATCTCCTTTTTTAATTCCCCGTTTGATACCGAATCTGGCGGCCGGAAATGTCAGTATTTCTTTTAAAGCCAAAGGTGCCAATGCCTGCATTGCGACGGCCTGCGCTTCCGGTGCGCATGCTATTGGTGAATCTTTTCAGAGAATTCAACTGGGCAAAGAAGACGCCATTGCCTGTGGCGGAACCGAAGCCTCGATTACCCCGTTAACCATAGCCGGTTTTCATGCACTTAAAGCGCTGTCCGCAAAATACAACACACCGCAATCCGCTTCCCGACCATTTGATTCAAACCGTAACGGCTTTGTTATGGCAGACGGATCAGGCATTTTGATATTGGAAGAGCTGGAACATGCCTTAAATAGAGGGGCTAAAATATATGCGGAAGTCATCGGTTTTGGCATGACCGGAGATGCCAGTCATATTACCGAGCCTGATGTTGACGGCGCCATTAGATGCATTAAACTGGCTTTGGAAGATGCACAAATTGAGCCCGAAGCAGTGGATTTAATTAATCCCCATGCCACATCGACACCCAAAGGGGATATTAATGAAGCCAATGCCATAATGGAGGTCTTTGGATCAGACCGAGAACGGCCGTTTATCACCGCCAATAAATCTCAGGTAGGGCATTCTCTGGGAGCCATAGGAGGAATTGAAGCAATTTTGAGCGTATTGTCTGTTTATGATGATAAGGTTCCGCCGATTTTGAACCTGGAACAGATTGACCCGGAATGCCGGGGATTGAACTATGTATACGGAGAGACAAAAGAGGCAAAAATTGATACCGCCCTATGCAATTCCTTCGGCTTTGGCGGCACCAATGCTACTTTGATTTTTCGAAAATATGGATAAGGGTTAAGATTCCGGGGGTAGCGTTACCTTTTACTCCCCACTTGGCTTACGAATTGGTGATTTAGACAGGTCGATGATAATCCTTTGATCCTCGTTACGGTTCGCTGATCTTTTGTCACCTGTCACGAATAGCCTATTATTACTTAGGGTTCGCGCAAAAATAACTTCGCAGAATTGGCGCTCAGATTTGGTCCAGATTTGGCTGTCCGAAAGAGCAAAACCACAGGAATAGCGAGCTATTTCGAGGATTTTGCGAGTGAGGTATCAGCCAAAGATGGGCTGAAGCTGAGATGTAAAAATGTGAAGTTATTTTTGCGCGTGCCCTTAGTGTTCATCCAGAAATGGTAGATTTTGGTTTCCAGCAAGGTCCGAGCGAGTTTTCAACCGCAGGCATAGCGCGCTATGTCGAGGATTGAAAACGAGCGAGAACACCGCCGGGGGCCGAAAGATGCCATTTATGGATGGAAACTACCTAAGGCTCTTGATAAACTGACCGACTGCTCCCACGCCTTTTTGATCGACCAGCCGGATGGTTTGCGATCCCACCACGGCAATATCGGCTTTCCCCTTTAAAAAATCCACATCTTCTTTCTCTTTCACACCAAAACCCAGGGCCAGAGGAAGATCTGTGGCTTTCCGGCATCGAGCAAGATATTTTTTCAGTTGATCCGAAAAATCCGTATCCACACCGGTCACCCCTTTTCTGGCTACGCAATAGATAAAGCCCTTTCCAAAGGAGGCAAGGTATTTCATCCGCTCATCCGGCGTGGTTGGAGAAAATATGAAGATCGGAACCAGGTTGTGTTTTTCCATGGCGCCAAGATAGTCGCTCCCTTCTTCAGGAGGAAGATCCGGCACAATAGCCCCCTTAATTGCGTTTTGAGCCATTGCTTCAGTAAACCTTTTGACCCCGAATTTAAAAAGAATGTTGTAGTAACTCATAAAAAGGAATGGGACATCAAAAGCCCTGGTAACCTTGTGGGCAAAATCCATGCATTTTTTCACGGTTGTCTTCCGTGAAAGAGACTTTTGATTGGCATTCAGGATTACCGGGCCGTCTGCAATGGGTTCGGAAAAAGGAATTTGCAGTTCCATCAAGTCCACACCTGTGTTGACCATGGATTCAATAATTTCGAAACTATCCTCGAATGTGGGGTACCCCAGAACGATATGGGTCATTAACAGGATCTCTTTTTCTTTGAGTCTGTTTTTTAGATATGATTCAAGCATGATATTCCTCAGCTTTTTCCTTAATAAATTCCTGCCACTTTGGATCGGCAAATGCATCGGCAACGGTAAAAATATCTTTGTCTCCTCTGCCGGATTGGTTGATCAGGATAACATCCTCTTTGGACATGGCCGGCGCCTCTTTAAATGCCTGTGCAAACGCATGGGCCGACTCTAAAGCCGGGATCAAACCCTCCTTTTGAATCGTAAGCGAGAGCGCATCTACGACTTCCCTGTCCGTTGCTGCTTCGAATCGAATACGACCGCTTTCTGCAAATTGGGCCAGGATCGGTGAAACACCCACATAATCCAGACCGGCTGCAACACTGTGGGTCTCTTTCATCTGGCCGTCATTGTCCTGTAAAAAATAGGTCTTATACCCCTGGGCCACGCCGATGCTTGCATCTTGGGAACAAAGGCGTGACGCGTGCTTGCCGGTGTCCAGCCCTTTTCCGCCGGCTTCAACCCCGATAAGTTCAACAGGATCCTCCAGAAACGCCTTGAATATCCCCAGTGCATTTGACCCTCCCCCCACACACGCATAAATACGGGCAGGCAGCCGGTTCTCTTTTTCCAGAATCTGGCTGCGGGCCTCTTTTCCAATAATGGATTGCAAAAAAGAGACCATTTCCGGGAAAGGATGCGGGCCGCAGGCGGTTCCCAGCACATAATGAGTGGTATCCATATTCGTCACCCAGTCACGAAATGCCTCATTAATGGCATCCTTTAAGATCCGGGTGCCTTCCCGAACGGTGACGACGTCTGCACCCAGTCTCTCCATCCAGAAAACATTGGGGCGCTGCCGCCGGACATCCACTTCGCCCATGTAAATGGTACATTTGAATCCAAACCGTGCCGCCATGGTGGCCGTCGCCACTCCGTGCTGGCCGGCACCGGTCTCTGCAATAACCCGTGACTTTCCCATCCGTTTTACCAAAAGCCCCTGCCCCATAACATTATTGGCCTTGTGGGCGCCGGTGTGGTTAAGGTCTTCTCTTTTAACATAAATGCGCGCACCTCCAAAATGCCGGGTAAGATTTTCGGCAAAGGTTACGGGTGTGGGCCTGCAGGAATATGTTGACATGATATCAACATATTCCTGCCAGAACACGGGGTCATCTTTTGCCTTTTGAAAGGTTTCCGCAAGCTCATCAAAGGTGGCCACAAGAATTTCAGGAAGATAAGCGCCTCCGAATCCCTCATAGTAGCCTCTATCTTTCATCTGCATAGTCTCCTAATGTCTGTGAAAAAACAAATTTATCTGTTCTACAATAAAGCTCTGAATAAATGACATTCTTTGCCTGTTCAAAATGAAGAAACCGTTTTACTGTAAGAATCGGGGTGTCCGGTGCAACGTGTAAACTCTCCGCCTTTTTCCCGGTTAAATAGCCTATCCTGAAGTTCTGTTTTCCGCCTTTGGGCCGCATGTAATAATTTTCATCTACAATTTGAGAAAGAGATCTGCCGGACAGGTCGATGCTGTCTATTTTTGCAAACAGGGTTTCATGAAGATAGATATCCTCGATAAGAACAGGTACATTTTCAACCCGGCTGAGCCGAGAAAAAAAATAAGCCTTTTTATTGGCGAACGGATTTTCCGGATCATTTCCAATGGATTTCAAGGTGATCTTTTTTAGAATTCGCGTGGCAACCGATATTCCTTCTTTATGAAAAGATGAGAGTGTTCCTGCCAGTGAAAAGAGGTCAACCTCTTTTTTTTCTTTACAAACAAAAGTCCCTGAACCTCGCTTCCGGATAAGGATTCGTTTACGAACCAGCAAATCGGTCGCCTGCCTTGCCGTGGGCCGGCCGATACCGTAATGCTGGGCAAGGCTGTTTTCCGAAGGTATCCGTGACTCTGGCAGGTATTCTCCTGAACGTATTTTGGCCAGCAGGATATCTGCCAGTTGGCAATATAATGGAATGGGAGATGTTGAATTCAGCATAAATGCATGCTGATACATATTGGTTAAGTTGTCAAGACAAATTTACACTTTAAAACCCATAATCCGGCAATGAGTAAAGAATCCTGGCTCAAAGGACCAGGTTTTTCAAGGCAAAATAAAATAACAATGTCAAAAATTTAACACCTTGTCACATTTATAATCAAACATTGGTATGAGTGTTATCCGGATTTTGCACATTTTTTTATCCCGAATCGGTTTCCCATTATTTTAGCAACCATTAAAATGAACCACACCACCGTCTTTTTTTATCAGTCTTAAGTTGATGATTTCGCAAAAAATAAATTGATAAAAATTGGGTGCAATCAATACCTTGGCACAATTTGTGCTTTTAGACATATAAATTCCGATGGGGGTATGAATACAATAGAAAAAATAATAAGTGTTTTCCAAAATTTAAAACTAAAAAAAATGACAAACCGACCGATGATATAACAGAGGTATGTTAAATTGGAGAGTATTATTTTTGTTTAAATCTTATCGAGATAAGCCTGACTATGGCAATAGCGCAAACATTATTTGAAAAATTTATTACCGCCAAAACTCTGCCTCATGTTGCAATACGTCTGACCAAACTGATTTCTGATGAAAACAGCACCATGAAGGATTTTGAGAATATGATAAAGATGGATCCCACACTGGTTTTGCGCCTGCTTAACGTCGTCAACAGCTCCTATTATGCATTACGGCAAAAAGTCGATAGTATCTCCCGAGCCGTTGTGGTCCTCGGTATGAATAACCTGCGCAACATGATTGTTACGGAAGCTCTTAAGGATATATTCAAGGAAAGTCAGGAGGAAAGTTACTTTTCCAGAAACCGGTTGTGGCTTCATTGTGCTGCAGTCAGTATTTGCAGTCAAATGATTTCAGAGCGAATTTTTGGGCAAAACGGGGAGGATGCTTTTTTATGCGGAATTCTCCATGACATTGGAATGATCGTTGAAGATCAGACAGAACGGGATTTATTTAACCAATCGTGTAAAGCCTATTCACAGGGCGCCAGACCCATTATCGAGCATGAGAAAGAAATTATCGGTACCGACCACTGTGAATTAGGACACCTTTTAGCAAAAGACTGGAAACTACCTCTTGAAGTGCAGGAGGGGATTAAGCAACACCATAAAGCTCTCAAAGAGGTCTCCCCTTCAAGTATTACCGGAATCATACAAATATCAGAATATATTGTTTCTAAATTGGACTATACGGCCATGCCTGGAATGAATCCAGTGCTTTCATCCCCATTAGCTTCCCATATTCGTGAAAATGTTGAAGAATATAAAGCTCTGGTCAAAGATCTGCCTGATGAAATGTCAAGAGCCAGCGATCTTTATGAATCTCAAAAGGAGTAACATTGATGGATATTTCGGGAGATATCTTCAGTGAATTTGAAGACCAGAATACAGAATCAAAAAAACTTCTTTTCATGCTAAAAGAACGAATGCCGGAGGGGTGTTTTGAGCTTATTTTAAATCATAAAAGGGATAATTCATTGGGAGACAACCTGAATTTATCACGCAGAGACCGGGATAAAATTGTCAATCGTGCTCAAACGGAAAAAGGCATATTCCATATGAATTTGCCCTGCGGACGTTTGGTTTATTCGACCGCTATCGATGAATTAAATGCGATTTTGGCTTTTACGTTATCAAAACAAACTCCTGGCTCATTTATGAAACCATATGGAACTACCATTATCCAACTATGCATCGAGCTTTTTCTTTCCCAAAACGCCCTCTGCGATGAGAAAGAACTTATCAAAACTCAAAAAAAGCAATACAACCGAAAAATCAGTGTGTTAGAAAAGAAATATCAAGAAATTATGGAAGATAATCACCGCGGGTATCAGATCATTCAAA
>JAFDHQ010000179.1 GCA_019308685.1 Deltaproteobacteria bacterium | reverse complement strand
CCGGTGGGTCATACTTCCCCTATACTATTTCTTCTAAAATGTTACGAACGATCAAACGATTGATAAAGAGCAAGTCCAAAGACAACGACGATTCCATTCTACCCATCCCCCATCAAATCAAATCCTGGGGAAAAGCCAACCGGAAAATGGCATGGGGCATCCCGGAGGCTGAATTCGATGGGATCGGAGCACCGCCTCTGTTAACGGAAAAAGACAGTCGTGACGGGTTTGTGGGTGTCGTTCTTTCCTATGGCTTTGGCCATGACGGTCACGGCAATGCCGATGCGGTTGTCTCCGGCAAATTGGCCTGGGAATATGCGTGTAACCGTCGGGGGGTTAAGACATGGCAGTGTGAGGATATTCATTTTGACAAATCCGACCATTTTCGCTTGCGCCCGGAAGCGCCGCCCAGACCCAAAGGCTTCTATTTTTCAAAGATCCAGACCGGTGAAAGATACCGGAATTTGAAGGTGTCTCAGCTGATAGAGAGACTCCATGACCATACCTACTGCGGCCCGGAAGGGATTCAGCTGTTAACCATCACGCATGCCCATTTTACAGACATGATGAATGATCGAAAAATGCCCTTTATGGCATTTGGGGATTACCATGTGGCATCACACGGGTCCGGTGATTTCTCCGACGCCCTGCAAATGTTCAGCAGTCAGGGTGTTTTGGGACTGGGTATCGGAAAAGTGGATCTAAATTATCCCTTATTTGGTATCCCCACTCTGAGTTTTTAACCCGGATTTCTCGCCGGTTTGAGCGGTTCGCGGACAAGACATTTCATGCGGTTATAAATTCCGCCTTCGGGGAAGACCGAGTATACTTTATTTCGAAAGGGAGCCGCCTCAAAGTCGTGTCATCGATCCACCGCCTATTTTTTGATATCAAGTTCTCTATTGGGTGGGGATTATGCGCCAATGGTAAAAGATTATATTGAGATTCTCGAATAGATAACGAGACTTTTGAAAAACGTTCAATTTTGTTCAAGGCCAAGGCAATTCTGCAGGATAGCAGAATTGGACAGCTGACAAGCTGCCCGTAAGGGCGAGGGGCATGGACGCCCCGAGTCAACGCGAAAATTTTAACCACCCCAGAGAAATAGGCTTCGCATTTCACGGGGCAGGCACGAATACATTGAGTATTTCGAGGATTAATCCGCCAAAGTTCGGTGGCGGATTAAAATTTGAGACTGTCGAAGCTTGGCGAAGATCCCGATTATCGGGGACGCCGGAATTGGGCAAAAGGGGGCGTTTTTCAAAGGTCTCATAACCTGGGTCAACGATGAGGTTTATCTTTTTTGGTTTTTTATGGACATAATGTGATGAATTGATATAAATTGACTTCAGGTTAGGTTTTGTCAAAACAGATGAATCCTGCAATTTTTTATGGGTGAAAAAATGGAAAAAATATTTGATGGTAAAAAGAATTTAAAATTGGGCACTGAAAAAAATCCCGCTGTTGTAAATGTCAAAACAAAGAAAAGAATGAAAGAAGTCGCAAAGATTTTTGAAAAAAATGACTGGAAATATACCATCGAAGTAGACCGGAATAAACAGGAGGATATTACCAATTTAGACATATTATTGAATTGGCCGAAACCTAAAGAAGCCGAAAAGAAAGTTGGACGCAACGAGCCCTGTCCGTGTGGAAGCGGGGAAAAGTATAAAAAATGCTGCGGCAAATAAGACCATATTTTAAAAGGTAAAAAGTTGAGCAATTTAATATGGTTTTGGATATTCATTAGCATAGATAGGTATCATCAATGAAAGAACGACGCAGATTTGAAAGGTTTAAGATTAATCTTCCTGTAAGACTTGAAACCATAACATCAGACAAAAAAAAGGTTTTAGATCTTGAAACCAGAGACATATCTGTTTCCGGAACATTCATTAATGCACTAAGGTCTTTTCCCGAAGGAACGCGTTTTATTCTGGATTTCACCGTTCCAAGTGACGATATTAAAGAATTTAAGTACGTGAAGAGTTTGAGGGGTTCCACGGGAACGATGGTACGTTCCACCAAAAATGGAATGGCAGTTCATTTTGACAGAGACTGCTATATTATGAGTTTAGAACCTCGTAAAATGCACTAACGGAAATCAAATTCATATGCAATTTATTTAGGGTTTGAGGCAGGGCCGGCAATAACTCTTTATTGTTGCTTACATATCTTGTGTCTCGAGCGTTTAGCACATGTCATGCATCTTTTATAGGTCAAGGCTCAATATTATTTTAAGCACTTTGTGTTTTCGGATATCGTAAGAACACACTTTCCTTGGGTCATTCCTTCCTTGATTCGCCCACAATACCTAATTTTTATAGAAACTTAATAGAGGAAGGGATGAAAAATAGACAAAAGTGGTCAGCAACCCCTTGATATCGTATAATAATTCAACTAATCAATGATCAAGGTTTGACCCGTATATTGACAGGGAGTGGCATATGAAAATATAATAAAAAGGCAAGTGGAGATTGATCGCAATGGATACGTATAGACGGTATTTCAGGGTCTTTAAACAACCTGTTATGGATACTCAGTTATCTATGTTGCTGGTGGCTATAATCATCGGACTGCTAGGTGGTTATGGTGCGGTTTTATTTAGATTTGTCATTAAGCTGGTGCAGTATCTATTTTACCGGAATTCTGCGGATATTCTCACCTTTGCCCATAGTATCTCTCCTTATTTTCTTATAGGAATGCCGGCACTGGGCGGTCTTATTGTTGGCATGTCGGTACACTTCGGGGCGCGGGAAGCCAAAGGCCATGGCGTTCCCGAGGTTATTGAGGCTATAGTTTTACGCGATGGTCACATTCGCAAACGGGTGGCATTTGTTAAAATTATGGCATCGGCCGTGTGCATTGGTTCAGGTGGCTCAGTGGGCCGTGAAGGTCCCATTGTACAGATCGGTTCAAGCATCGGATCAAGCGTGGGGCAGTTGTTGAAATTCGGCCGGGCCAGACAAAAAACTTTGGTCGGATGTGGTGCAGCGGCCGGTATTGCGGCAACGTTTAACGCACCCATCGCAGGAGTCCTTTTTGCACTGGAAATACTTCTGGGCGACTTTGGTTTGAGCGCTTTTTCACCGGTAGTACTGTCATCGGTTATGGCAACTACAATTTCCCGGCACTATTTCGGTAACTTTCCGGCTTTTATCATCCCAGCTTATGAGCTGCGCACCCTTTGGGAATTTCTAATCTATCCATTTCTGGGTCTAACAGCGGGTTTAGTCTCCCTGGTTTTTATAACTCTCCTCTATAAATGTGAGGACATTTTCGATGCTGTTGTAAGAATACCGGAGTATATCAAACCGGCGCTTGGGGGACTTATTCTCGGTCTTATTCTGATCAGATGGCCCCAGGTTTTTGGTGTTGGGTATGGAGCTATCAATCTTTCACTTACCAATAAAATTTATCCTCTTCTTATGCTTTCTCTCATTGGCATTAAAATCTTGGCGACTTCCATTACTATCGGGAGTGGGGGTTCAGGAGGGATCTTTGCACCTTCACTTTTTATCGGGGCGATGACAGGTGGTTTTTTCGGATGGTGTGTAGGAGCGCTGTTCCCTGAACTAACAGCCAGCCCAGGGGCCTATGCACTGGTAGGCATGGGCGCTCTGGTGGCCGGGACGACCCATGCTCCGATTACAGCCATTCTTATTATATTTGAGTTAACAAATGACTACAAAATTATTCTGCCTCTGATGATGAGTTGTATTATCAGCACCCTTTTGGCATCGTATCTCAAGAAGGGGTCTATCTATACCATCAAGCTGATGAGAAGGAACCTTGACATAACCGGCGGATTTGATCAGAACATCCTGCGCACCCTTTTGGTCAGAGAGTTTATGAGCAGGGACACAGCCATTGTATCAGAATAAAAGATGCCTCATATTTGCATGTAATAGACGCAAACAATCAACTGGCAGGAATCATATCCTTTCGTGACATACGGCGCATTTTGGGACAGGAAGAATCTAATTATCATACTTTTGCCAGGGATATTGCCACAACAGATGTAATTACCGTTACACCTGCGGACAATATTCAAGTCGCCCTACAATTAATGAGTTCAAAAGGAATCTCCCAGCTCCCTGTTGTCAAAGAAAAAAACAGTCGGGACCTGATAGGAGATTTAAGAGAAAAGGATCTACTGGCGGCCTACGACAAGGCGGTTTTGCGAAGAGAAATAGAGATAACATAAAATGTCTGATTTTATTGACGTGCTTGATCCGTATGTCCGAAGCAAGGCAGATATTGAAGATGAAGACTATGAAAATATCATGAATAGACTGTGGGAGCAATTACAGGAAACTCACAGATTAAGGATTATAAAATGAATTATATCAAAAAGTTAAAAACCGGAGATTTTTTAAACTGTATTTATTCCATATTTCTCGAGTGAATCTCCTTTACGGCTCATTGAGTTCGGTCATTGTCATATTACTTTGGATCTTTTATTCCTCTGCGGCCCTCCTTTACTCAGTGGAAGTGATGTACGTGCTTCACTCACGTCAATTCAAACCATGACATTTTTTATTTTAAAAAATCCAAGATAAGAATACAGTGCCAAAAACTAAAGAAATAATTCCAAACAATCTGTAAATGTTATCTGATGCCAGGTTAACATACCAATTAATAAGTTCATCATACAATTTCTTGGAAATTAAAAATAGAACCCCTGCTTCGATGATAGCCAATAACCCGATTAATCTTATGATCCAATGAAACGAGAGCATCAATACACAACCAACGGTCAAGATGTTCCGAACGCGCATTGAACGAGCAATCCTCGGTCATCACGGAAAAGAACGGACAGATGGGAATGCTTTAAGAGAGACCTTTACAAAACGCCATTTTAGGTATGAGTAAATTTACTCAATAAGATGAGCAAACATTAAGCCCATTCCGGAAGGGGGTTACCAGCTCCACATCACCGGATCATCATCCAATGGATCGGTGACCGTTTTTCCGATTTTATCGATGGCCGCCAGATCTTCTTTTGACAGTTGAACATTTCCGGCTGCGGCATTTTGAGCGGCTTGTTCGGCGTTTCGGGCGCCGGCGATGGCGCATATTCCAGGCCGGGAAATGATCCAGGCCAGGGCCAGCTGTCCCAAAGTGACATTATTGGCCTCGGCTATGGGACGGAGTTTTTCCAACGCCTTCTGAACCCGTTCATAATTTTCCGGCTCAAACAATTTGTTTCTAAAACGGTGGTCACCTTTGGCAAATTTATGGTCCGGACCGAATTTTCCGGTCAGCAACCCCTGGGCCATGGAAGAATACGCCAGCAACGTGATATTGTTCTTGAGACAATAGGGTAATGCATCGGTTTCAACCTTGCGCCAAAACAACGAATACGGCGGCTGGAGACTGTGGATTCTTCCGTATGTTGAAGCTTCTTCCAACTGGGATCGGGAGAAATTGGAAACCCCGATGGCACGAATTTTACCCTGTGCTTTCAAGTCGGTCAACGCCCGCAGGATTTCTTCCAAAGGGACGGGTTTGGCGCTGAAGGAGCCCGGAGGCCAATGGATCTGATAGAGATCTATATAGTCGGTGTTTAGATTTTTTAAAGATCCATGACATGCATCCATTACCTGTTGGTATTTTAGGTGATTGGAAAACACCTTGGTGGCGATCACGACCTTGTCACGCACATCCCGAAGGGCATTTCCGACGATTTTTTCCGAATGGCCGTTACCATACACCTCTGCCGTATCGAATGTGGTGATACCCGCATCGTAGGCGGTTTTTATCGCCTTTATGGACTCCGCATCATCGATCCCCACCCACATGTCCTTGCCGGCCTGCCATGTTCCCATAATGATCGAAGATATTTTAATTCCGGAAGTGCCAAGCATACGAAATTCCATAATTACCTCCACTTAAGGGTTAATCTCGCCCTGGTTAAACAAAAAACATGATATTAACTCTCTGCCTTTTGCGGAACGATGCAGATAAAATCAAACGACGCCGACCCTGTATTTCTGAAGTGGTGGGCCTCGTTGTTATTGATATAAACATAATTGCCCGCTTGCAGGTGATGTTCGTTGCCCGTTGCATCCGTTACCGTTCCGTTGCCGGCTTCGATTTTTACCAGGTGCGGATAATCATGAGTGTGATGCGGGCTCGCTCCACCGGGCGCTATGCTGAAATACCGCAATACGATTTCCCGGGATCCGTCGTCCGGACCGATAACGATTTGTTTTTTTATATGATCAACCCCCTGCAAATTTGTGACGGCCACATCACTCAATTCCTTAATAATCATAGATGTAACCTACTTTCCCATTCTTTTACACTTTCCCTTGGACATACACAGTTCTTCCTGTGACAGGGAGCCATCTCCGTTAGTGTCTTTTAATTCCGAAACAAAGGCGGTGGCAACCGCCACGGGATCGGCACCGAATGCCAGTCCCCCGATCCCGTCCGCTTTCAGATCTTTGATGGCATCGAACACCAGATGGCCCACCAGGAACATACCCCGGGGGCTCATCATAACCGCGCTCCGTGGCATAGGGTTTATTTGGCCATGAGATGCCTTACCGCTTCCTCCAGACCGTCCAGGGAAAGCTCGAACATGGGAAAAATCTGGCGGATGATCTTAATGGTGGGGGTATAGTCCCACATTTGCGAAGATGCCGGATTCAGCCATACACTATGGGGAAAGGTTTGAGCCAGAAATTTAAGCTGCTCGATGCTGGGTTTTCCGCTCCGCTCTTTTACATGTATGGATCCGTCTGCAGCCATGAGTTCATAGGGGGCCATGCTTGCATCGCCCACCAGGACCAGACGGGTCTGGGGGTCAAAGGCGGCAAGGTGTTCCATGGAAATGGGTTTGGTGGCTCTGGCCGGATCTTCCCAGAGCACGTCATATATCGTGTTGTGGAAATAGCAGGTTTTAAGATCCTTGAACTGGTCGCGGGCATAATCAAAAAGGGTTTGGACAACGGGTATGTAAGGATCCATGGACCATCCACCGTTGTCGATGGCAAGGATCACCTTGAGGCGGTCTTTTAAACTTTTCGAAAAAACAATTTCGATTTCTCCGCAGTTTTTCATGGTTTGGTAAATGGTTTTATCGATGTCCACCTGATCTTCGGGACCTACGGGTATCATGTTGCGAAGCCGTTTTAAAGCTTCTCCAACCATTTCCTGGGTCAAAAGACCCCTTCGGGTATAATCTTTGTATCGCCTTTCCAGGGCAAGTTTTACCCCCGACTGGTTCCGGGAAACCCCTCCCACCCTCATGGCTCCGGGGTGGTGCCCGGAATGGCCCACCGGCGATGATCCGCCCGTACCGATCCAGGTTGCGCCTCCGACATGACGCCCTTTCTGATCCTCAAGGCGTGCTTTGAAGTATTGGATCAATTCATCGGGGGTCAGTTGAAGCAACTCCGCTTCATCCATATCCAGGGCCTGGGCAAGGGTTTGGGGATCTTTGAGCCATTCGTCCAGCATGGTCCTGGAAATCTCATCTATTTCAACTCCTCGATATTCGGGCAGTTCCGCCCCTTCAAAGCGGTGGGCGAAAATCTGGTCATAAACATCAAAATACCGTTCGCTTTTCACGAGAATGGCCCGGGCCGATGTGTAGAACTCATCCAGGGAATTGATCAATCCCATATTGAGGGCCTTCTGAAGCGTCAGAAACGACGTGGGGCTGACCTGAATTCCGGCATTTTTAAGGCTATAGAAAAAATCGATAAACATTGGCTCATTCCGAACCCGTAGGGTGAAATATTCGGGTTAAATCATATGGCCGGGGCTGGTTGCTTCCACGGCGCGTTCGTAATCCTGGCTTTTCTTAAACAGAACCCCCAAATAAGGAATGTCTCCGGCGATCAAGGTCTTGGGCTTAAAATCCGGATCGGATTTCAAGGCGCGTATCCAGTTGATCAATTCCCGGGTTGCCGGCTTCTTTTCAACGGCATCAATTTTTCGTACTCTATAGAACGTTGTCACCGCATTTTCCATGAGGTTGGAATCGATATCCGGAAAATGAACCTGAATGATCTTGCGCATCATCTTAGGATCCGGAAAGGCGATGTGATGAAAATTGCATCTTCCCAAAAAGGGGTCGGACAGGTCTTTTTTGGCGTTTGACGTAATAACGATTACCGGACGATGTATCGCCGTTATGGTTTTATCAATTTCGATAATATCAAATTCCATTTGGTCGAGCACATCCAGCATATCATCCTGAAAATCGGTATCGGCCTTGTCGATCTCATCAATCAACAGCACGGTCCGTTGTTCGGAGGTAAAGGACTGGCCGATCTTGCCCATTTTTATATAATCTTCAATATTGCTGACATCCCGGTGAGAATCGCCGAAGCGGCTGTCGTTGAGGCGGGTCAGTGTGTCATACTGGTACAGGGCATCCACAAGCTTCATGCTCGATTTCACGTTAAGTACAATCAACGGCATGGCCAGACTCTCGGCAATGGCATGGGCCAGCATGGTTTTGCCGGTACCCGGCTCCCCTTTCAGAAGGAGCGGCATTTCAAGGGCCATGGAAACGTTAACGATGCTGGCCAGCTCATCATCCAGGACGTACCGGGTGGCACCCGTAAATTTTTTGTTCGAAATGTCATTTTTCCCGGGTTCAAAGGTTCACAGGCTCTTCGTTCAGATTTGTGAGGTAAATCGACAATTTCTAAATTTCTTAACCTCTTAACCTCTGACCTCTGACCTCTGACCTCTGACCTCTTAACCTCTGACCTCTGACCTCTGACCTCTGACCTCTGACCTCTGACCTCTGACACCTATTTCTATAATATGGTTATTTAAGGACTTTTTCAAGGTCATTATATTTGATGAATTCGAAAAAGCAAGAATTCATCATGTTTTAGGCAATTAAATTTAGACGTTTTAACAGATACTTAAAACTTAAAACTCAAACCTCTTGTAAAAAGGTGGTTTTTTGACTTTTTACCAAAATGTGTCTGTTAAGAGATCC
>JAFDHQ010000178.1 GCA_019308685.1 Deltaproteobacteria bacterium | reverse complement strand
GTGATCATACATGCCGGGACCGTTATCGGGAGTGACGGTTTCGGTTTTGCTCCGGACGGAAAAAAGTATCACAAGATCCCCCATACCGGTATGGTCCAAATAGATGATGATGTGGAGATTGGTGCGGGAAATACAATTGACAGAGCCACTTTTGGTAAAACCTGGATAAAAAGCGGAGTTAAGACAGATAACCTTGTTCACATTGCTCACAATGTGACCGTAGGTGAAAATAGTGTTCTTGTGGCCCAGGTTGGAATTTCAGGAAGCGTTACCATCGGGAAAAACGCCATACTGGCGGGACAGGCAGGGGTTGTCGGCCATCTGAATATCGGTGATAATGTAACCATTGGTGCTCAGGCCGGAGTTGCTAAATCTTTGTCTGGCGATGAAATTGTGTCAGGATCACCGGCAATACCTCATAGACTGTGGCTAAGGGTACAAAAAATTCTACCCAGGCTTCCAGAGCTTAAAAAGAAGCTGGAGGAAATCGAAAAAAGATTAAATAAAATTGATGGGTCGGAGAGGGAAAATGGAAAAAACTTTTGATATTCAAGAAATTATGAACTTATTACCTCACCGGTATCCGTTCATCATGATTGATCGTATACTTGAACTGGTTCCCGGCGAAAAGGTGGTGGCTCTTAAAAATGTAACCATCAACGAACCTTTTTTCCAGGGTCATTTCCCTGGAAGTCCGATTATGCCCGGAGTACTTATGATTGAGGCTATGGGCCAGGCCGGCGCTGTGCTGGCTGCCAAATCACTGCCCGAAGAAGAACAAGGTTCGCTGATATATTTTATGGGGATGAACAAGGTTAAATTTCGAAAACCGGTTGTCCCCGGAGATCAGATTATATTTGAGATTAAATTTTTAAAACAGCGAGCCAAGGTGTTCAAAATGTCCGGAATAGCCGTTGTTGATGAAAAACGGGTGGCTGAAGCTGAGTTGATGGCCTCTTTTGGAGAAAAACAATGATACATGCAACTGCGATTGTAGATTCAAAGGCCGAACTGGATGCTAACGTGGAAGTCGGGCCATATTCCATTATCCGGGAAAATGTGTCTATCGGAGCCGGAACCGTTATCGGGCCCCACGTCATTATTGAACCCTATGTTAACATCGGCCAGGATTGCCATATATTTCAGTATGCCGCCATCGGGGCTCCTCCCCAGTCGTTGAAATTTAAGGGTGAAAAGAGCGATGTCAAGATCGGACGCGGAACTATTATTCGTGAATTTGTCACCATACACAGGGGAACGGAATTCGGCGGGGGCCTCACGGAAGTCGGTGAAGAGAACTTTTTAATGGCCTATACCCATATTGCCCATGATTGTATGACCGGAAAAAAAGTTATTTTTGCAAACAACGCAACACTTGCCGGACATATTATTGTCGGCGATCATGCCACCATCGGCGGATTGGTGGCCATACACCAGTTTGTCAGGATCGGCAATTATGCATACGTGGGCGGTAAATCAGCGGTGGTAAAAGATATCCCTCCCTATGTTATTGCATCGGGTGACCGGGCAAAACTCCATGGCTTAAACACTGTTGGGTTGAAGCGGCACGGGTTTTCACAAGAGACATTATCTTTATTAAAAAAAGCTTACCGGATTATTTTCCGCATCGGGATTACTCTAAATGAGGCCATAGAAAGAATCAGAGCGGAGGTGGAACAGATTCCCGAGGTGGTCAACTTGATTGATTTTATAAAATCTTCCCGGCGCGGGATTACAAGATAACCTATAACAAATGTATCCGTTCACGAAGTAGTTGAGTTAGTAAAAATTCCAAATAACAAATTCCAAATAACAAATAAATTCCAATGACCGAAATTCAAAATCCCAAACAAAAAAAAATAATCGTTTTGTATTCGTTTGGAATTTGGAGTTTGAGATTTGTTTGGAATTTGGTACTTGGAATTTGTGATTTCAAAAAATCCGTGAACGGTTACTAATAAATGAATGAGATGCGGATAGGACTTATTGCGGGGGGCGGCCAGTTTCCCATCATTTTTTCAAAGGCGGCCAAATTCAAAGGATTTATCATTTATGCAGTTGCTTATCATAATGAGACGGATCCTGGCTTGAAAGAGCATGTTGATACTATTGAATGGATCCATCTGGGTCAGATTAAGCGGATTATTAAGTTTTTTAAAAAGAACGCAGTAAGCCAGGCGGTGTTGATGGGAGCGATAACAAAAACGAAAATGTTTTCGGACGTAAGGCCAGACATCAAAGCCATTTCCCTTATTGCCGGCATGCGGCATACCCATGATGACGGGCTGTTAAGGGGTTTTGTCACACTTCTCGAAAAAGAGGGTATTGAAATAAAGCCCTCAACATTTCTACTGCCGGATCTTCTGGCGATAGAAGGCTGCTGGACAAGACGGAAGCCGACTCGATCCGAAAAGAATGATATCGAACTCGGCTGGAGAGTGGCCAAGGAAATCGGGCGTCTGGATATCGGCCAGTGTGTGGTGGTCGGAGGCGGATCTGTTCTGGCAGTGGAGGCTATTGATGGGACCGATGCTACCATCATGCGGGGCGGAAGGCTTGGCAAAGGTACTGCCGTGGTTGTTAAAGTCTGCAAGCCCGATCAGGACATACGATTCGACATCCCTGCAATCGGTGTGCAAACAATTAAAACCATGGTTGAAGCAGGAGCAGGGGTGCTCGTTGTTGAAGCCGGAAAGGCGGTTGTTTTTGACCGGGAAGAGATGATCGACATGGCGGACGAGTATGGTATTGCCGTGGTTGCTATGGAAAAGTAAAAGTTATGAAAAAGTTGCGTGTGGGTGTTGTGGGTGCGGGCTATCTCGGAAGATTTCATGCTGAAAAGTACGCCCGGATGGATGACGTTGAACTTATCGGCGTTGTGGATATCAACAAATCCCAGGCCGAGGAGGTTGCCGAGAGGTTTAATACAAAGGCATACCCAAACCATCAATACCTTTTTGGAAAAGTCGATGCCGTCAGTATCGTTGTCCCTACACCGGCTCATTTTTCCGTTGCCAAGGATTTTTTGGAAAATAATATCGATGTGCTGATAGAAAAGCCGATGTCTGAAACCACTGAAGAGGCCGACGATCTCATCCGTTTTTCAAAGTCGAGAGGTCTTATTATCCAGGTTGGGCATCTTGAACGATTTAATCCGGCGGTTGTGGCCATCCAGGATATTATTAAAAAGCCGATGTTCATTGAGTCACATCGATTAAGCATTTACAAGGACCGGTGTACAGATGTGAGTGTTGTTCTCGACCTAATGATTCATGATATTGATATTATACTAAACTTTGTTCGGTCGGAAATCGTCGGTATCCATGCGGCAGGTGTTCCCGTCATCTCCGGACAGGTCGATATTGCCAATGCGCGTCTTGAGTTTAAAACCGGGTGTATCGCCAATGTTACAGCCAGTCGAATATCGACCAAAAATGAAAGGAAGATCAGGTTGTTTCAAAAGAATGCCTATATATCCGTCGATTTTGCAAATCAGGGAATTACCGTTATTCAGCAAAACGATAACATTGAAGGTGGTCTTATCCCCGGCATGGAAATCAAACAGCTAAGTTTTGCGAAGGGAGATGCGCTGGAAGATGAATTAAAATCGTTTGTAAAATCGGTAAGAAGACGTAAAGCTCCGGAGGTCACGGGGCAGATGGGGCGTGATGCCTTAAAGATCGCTTTGAGCATTATGAAGCAAATCAGTGATACCAACAGCCGTTTTTTGCATTAGCAATGGTATGGAGCCGCTTTCAGAACAAAAATGTGTTATGATCATTGCGGGTGAAGCTTCCGGTGACCTTCACGGATCACGGCTTGTAACCGCTATGCGGAAAAGAGACAATGCCCTGTTTTTCTGCGGCATTGGCGGACAGGCCCTTAAAGCTGCAGGAGTCGAAATTTTAGTTGATGCTTCAGAGCTTTCGGTTGTGGGGATAACCGAAGCCTTTTCCAAGATACCCGATCTGCTGAAAGGGTTGGCTGTTGCAAAAAAGACTCTTAAAAGACTGCATCCCGATCTTCTGATATTGATCGATTTTCCCGATTTTAACCTTAATGTGGCAGCTTTGGCCAAAAAGCTTGGAATACGGGTGTTATATTATATCAGCCCACAGATTTGGGCATGGAGGCCCGGTCGTGTAAAAAAGATCGGAAAGCTTGTGGATCATATGGCGGTTATCCTGCCTTTTGAAGAAGACTTTTACAGAAAACATAAAATTCCGGTAACATTTGTGGGACATCCTTTACTGGATTCAAATTTTGATTATAAAAAAAAGGCTTTTGAAAATCCAGATAGTGATATCTCTGTGATCGGCCTTTTACCCGGGTCCCGCGATCGGGAAATTGCACGGCACCTTCCTATCATGCTGGGTGCTGCCCAAATCTTGTTCAAAAGGATTAAACATGTAAAATTTATCATTTCACTTGCACCCGGCGTGAAAAGAAAAATCGTGAAAGAAATCGTTAACAAACACAAGGGTGCTGCCGATTTTGAGATGGTATCCGGAAATGTAAAAAAAATCTTTGAAAGAAGCAGAGTTGTCGTTGCCGTATCCGGCACGGTTACTCTTGAATCCGCAATTTCCGGAACACCGATGGTAATTATTTATAAAGTGTCTCCGATAAGCTACTGGCTTGGCAGGACAATGATACAGGTCAAACACATTGGCCTGGTCAACCTTATTACCGGCAAAAAAATTGTTCCCGAATTGCTCCAGGACCAGGCATCTCCTATCCGGATAGCAGACACGGTCTTTCATATGTTAGATGATGCTTCCGGCCTTGAAAAGTTAAGACACGAATTGATGCAAGTCAAAGATGCACTCGGCGGTCCGGGTGCTTCTCAGCGCGTTGCCGATATAGCCATTGGAATGTTGTATGATGCATGATAAAGATGCAAATGGACATTTCAAGTG
>JAFDHQ010000177.1 GCA_019308685.1 Deltaproteobacteria bacterium | reverse complement strand
GTAGCCATTTATAACTCCATCTTAATAGCAGTAATATCGCATACCGCCTTTATAACACCGATGGCTTTATTAATACCGGGATCAATAACAGGTATATATATTGGGATAGACTCTGCTAAGGCGCTTTCATCATACTCGATTTCTCCGTAGAATTTGATAAAATCATCAAGGCTTTCAGTCTCCTGCCATTTTTTGTCCGTCTCGAGAATTTCAGAAAGGTTAAAATCACGATTATTAGAGTTGGAGATTTTGACTTTCTCAATAATACGAGGATCTTTTGCGATATTTTGTAATAGCTCTATCTTATTCTCAAGCACCTGTTTTAACTCTTTAGAGAATCCGGGAATTTCATTTTCACTATATCCGGCAAAAGCTAACAGAAAAAATCCGAAGGTTAAGATGGCGATGTATTTAAAAATAATTGAAAATTTTTTCATCTTGTAACCCGCTTTTCCATAATTCCGGTATTCCAATATTTTCTCCGGGCCGGAGGCAATTGGGGTGAAGCCCAGAAATTCCCACCTATATCCCTGCTTTGTATCGCTCCATGAAATCCTTAACCTTTTCACATTCTTCACAAAGGGTGGAAAAAATGTTATCTGCCAGACTCAGGTTCTCTTCCTTTCCCATGGTTTCAAGCTGATAGGCAACATCGGCTGCTGTCCCGGCAGCAATATATCTCAGAGAACCTTTGAACTTGTGGGCTGCTTCATCCAGGCTTGAGGCATTCCCCTCTTTAATAGCGCTTTGAATTTCGACAAGCGTCTGGGGCATTGAATTTAAAAGTTCATCAAAGCATTCTATTAAAAGCTCTTTGTCATCATCCAATATTTCCATAATTTCTTCCATGTCGATGGGCTTTGTTACATCGGTCATAATATATTCTCCCGCTTTTTACCGGATGTCAGTCATTGATGATTAAATAATAATCTTTTATCATTAAATATTGCGCTTTGAGTCTTGCCCACATAACCTGCTTTAACCCTGTTTCTTCCTTCAAGTTTGCACTGGTAAAGGTAATGGTCCGCTGCATTGATTAAGGATTCAGAAGATATATTTTCATCAGATGTTGCAGAATCAAAACCGGATATTCCAAAACTACATGTGATGTTAAAGGCTTTTTCCTGAAAAATGAACTTACGTTTACTAATGCTGTTTCGAAGTCGTTCCGCCAGAATGTAAGCTCCTTCAGGACCTGTTTCCGGAAGTACAATTAAAAATTCTTCGCCCCCATATCTGGCGATCCAATCCAAATCTTGCCGAATGGATTGTTTAATTGAATTTACAAATTCTATTAACACGTGATCACCTGACGGGTGCCCGTATGTATCGTTAACTTTTTTGAAATGATCGATATCACATAACACCAAGGACAGGGACCGTTTGTATCTTATTGCCCGGTTAATCTCCTTAGGCAGGCACTCTGTGATATATCCTCTGTTGTAGCTCTTTGTAAGAGGATCGGTGATGGACAAGATCCTTATGTTTTCATTGGCTTCTTTAAGTGATCTTTCCAGCTCAAGAATTCGCAGACATGTTTTTATGCGAGCTTTAAGCTCGGCAGGGTTAAAAGGCTTCTGAACATAATCATCCGCCCCGGAATTAAGACCGGTAACAATATCACCTTTTGAATCTTTTGATGTTAAAATAATGACAAAAACATATCCCGAGGCCTGGTGATTCCTGACGGCTCTGCATAATTCAATGCCGTCCATTTCGGGCATCATCCAATCTGTCAGAATAATTGGGAAAAATCTTTCTTTAAACAGGTCAAATGCCTTGCGGCCGTTTTCGACAGATACAACTTCATGACCTTCCTTGGTAAGGGTTTTCTCCAGAATCTTTCTGGCAATCGGATCATCTTCTGCCACAAGTATAGGGAAGTGGCCATTTAAGTCGCTTATATTCACGATGATTTCCTGCTGCTGTGAGAAGAGTTATTATCAGATGTAGGAACTTGCAAGACACATGCCAGAGATGTCGGCACAAGATTAATGTCAAAAAGTTAAATAAAATTAATAATATATAAATCAATAAAAATTTTTATGATAAAGCTTAGAGGATGGGTTGTTCACTGGGCAGTCAATATTTTGACAGTATTATAAAGAATAATCGTAACATCTCAATAAATTATGGATTCGGGTCAACTGAATTATTTAAACACCAGAGTTATTAAAAACACCCCTCACTGCGCTGCACCGAGATCAAATGCGTTTACCGTGTTTTTCCAACCTTTTCCCCATTGACATATAAAGAGCTTTTTTTCTATACTTCTATAACTGAAGAGTGCTTTTTGTGGCTTGTCCCTAAACATCAAACAAGGAGGGGAAACATGGTAAAGAAAATTTTATTACGGCTCGGCCTGATTGTGGTGATTCTTTTTTTAATTGTACCCGCTCTTTCAGTGTCAAGTCATGCTGCGGATTTTTCAGCCGATATGATTCATCAATCACCCATGGGAAACATCAAGGGAAAAATGTTTTTTAAACGGGGTAACTTCAGACAGGAAATGATGATGGGAGGGCAGAAACAGATAACCATTTTTCGAAAAGACAAAGGGGTCGTCTGGGTTTTGATGCCGGCACAAATGATGTATATGGAAATGCAATCCGGCGGCCGGCAAGATATGGCCCCGGTAGATCCTGATGAAATAGATAAGCTCGGGGATAAGAAATACCTGGGCAAAGAGAAGGTCAACGGCTATATGTGCTCAAAATATCGTTACACCTTGCATGGCAAATCTTCAGGTACTGCAATATATTGGATTTCTAAAAAACTCAATTTTCCTATCAAAATGAAAGTGGACGAAACATCGGGGGGTATAACTATGGAATTCCGGAATATCCAGGAAAAAACGGTCCCTGCCTCTCTTTTTAATATCCCTGACGGGTACCAGAAGATGTCTATGCCCATGATGCCTGGCATGCCCGGACAATAGAATCGTAAATAAAACAGTTCTCCACGAGCCGGCTGTTCGGTAATATCCGGATCAAGCAGTGCATCCGGATCGTTGTCTTTATCCGGGCCGTTAAAATAATTTTTTTCCTTTTATTGACAAGCAATCCAAATTGTTTTATAAATTCCGAAACTTGAAGAACATCCCTCACGCACCCTAAACAAATCGATGGAAATGGATATGGATATCAACAGAATTGGAATCCTGATGATTTTTCTGTTAATGATAACCATATTTTTCGGGTTCCTCCCCTTATCCATTCATGCTGCCTTTAGAGGTATTACCGTATGAAAAAAGTATTTGTAGACGATACCAACCAGGCAACTATAATCTGTCCCAAATGCGGATATGAGAAAATATTTGATGTAACGAATTTCAAGAAAACTCAAAAAAAACTAAAGGCCAAATGCCGATGTGGCGAAGTTTTTCGGGTCACCTTGGAATTTCGAAAGCATTACCGTAAGAAAGTCCGGCTTCATGGTGAATACTTTGTCCAAGGGAGAGATGAAAAAGGAGAAATAACCGTTGAAGATATTTCAGCGAGCGGAATTCGATTCGCAAGTGTTGAGCCACATTATATTTCCAGAAGTGATACCGTTGAATTGAAATTTACTTTAGACAATTCAATGAAAACGGAAATCCACAAACTCATCAAAATAGTATGGATCATCGATCGCAATGTCGGTGCTCAGTACATTGATCCAACACCACTTGAAAAGGAGTTGGAGGTTTATCTCGAAACATAATATGTCCTTTTATCTGCTAATTTCAAAAAGCCTCCTTTATAAAACAGAACGCATCCTATCTGCCGAAATAATTCCTCAATAACAAAAATAATAGTCGGAGTGTGGAATATAATGGAAGAAAAACTATTGTTCACAGAGGATGTATGTGATTATATTGGCAATAGAAATGGGGGTGGAAATGTCAATCGAAGCGTCAGACCGCCGGTTAAATACGGAGAAGTGATTATGAAAGTTACGGGACGGGGAGAGAAAAAAATGCATGATATAACATCCATCATAAAGAAGATAGACAGCTTAAAACCCATTCCCCAGGTGGCGAACAAGATCATTTCAATTGCTGAAGATCCTGAAAGCTCCCTTCATGATCTGACCAAAGTTATTACGTATGATTCAGCGGTTACCGCAAATTTGTTGAAAATCGCCAATTCGGCTTATTTTGGTCGGCCGGCAAAGTTTAATTCCATCCACCAGGCCATTGTCTATTTAGGGATGGATCTTGTGGTCGATCTTGTTTTAATGGCAAGCATCGCTGACAATTTAAAACCCGAACAAACCGGTTATGGTCTTGGAAAAGGAGATCTTTGGAAATATTCTGTTTTTTCAGCACTCATTGCTCGAGAGTTGGCGGAAAACAAGGGTATGGGTAAAACGCATCTGATATTCACGGCGGCACTGCTTAAAGATATCGGAAAGGTAATTTTAAATCAATATGTTGCAGATGCTTTTCAAGAAATCAATACCATGGTCATAAAAAAATATGTTACATTTAGGGAGGCGGAAAAACAGGTTGTCGGTATTGATCATGCTGAACTGGGCGGGATGGTGGCTGAATCATGGAACTTCAGTCCCAAAATGGTGGAAATTATTCAGAACCATCACCAGCCTCAAAAATCATCAATATCTGAAATTGAAACTTCTATTGTTTACCTGGCGGATACGATATGCATGATGATGGGGGTCGGGATAGGCTTGGATGGTTTAGCATATCGATTTCATAAAGAGGTAATTGATATATTGGAATTTACAGACAGGGATCTTCAGGAAATCATGGCCATGTTCGGAGAAAAACTTCAACATGTTGAATCTTTGGTGAGCATGTCTTGATTTAAGATGGAGTATTCAAAACTTGACGGTTTCGTAAAAAGTCCAACTTCTGCGTTGTGCTGCATTTCGCAATCATTCAACGTACGAAAAGTACGCCTCATGATTACAAAATTTGCACGCCTTGAATTTGAACTT
>JAFDHQ010000176.1 GCA_019308685.1 Deltaproteobacteria bacterium | reverse complement strand
CCACCTTCCAATTTTACAATCCTTTGGGCCGAAAACCGTTTGATTGTCTGCATGGCTCAAGGAAGGAAAAACTAGACAAATGAACAACAAGATGAAGAGACAGCATATTTTTTTAGGCACGGTGCACCTCCGGATGATATGATGATTTTCAAGACATTCTCAATTTTGCAGAAATGTTTATGAGCAACACCCGTGCCAAAAACAGCTTTTATTTTGAAATAATCAAAATTTGAAATGAGTTTATTGATCCTCAAATGCACATAGAGCCTCGATTTAAAAGGCTTTATAGAAGATCATAATAAAATGAATAAACATTTTAAAACTTATGAATTGGATTAAACGGGATGGTTTGATGAGGCAGAAACAGTATAAAAATGTTCTGAAAAATGTGCAACAATGCACAAATTCCTGTGCAGGATGTATTGGATGGTTACCCTGCCAGATTAAACATCTTTATTAGTATTAGTGTAATTTTCTTGGTTTTCGTCTTCTATCAAGTCTGCTTCTTCGGCACTTGCCGGATCTAAGCTCAGGAATAAACATGTCATATGAAAATTGACGGCGATCATAACCCAAACGCCGGTCTTTCCAATTTTTGATAGATACTTCCATTTCTTCGATAGACATATTGTTTTTATCTGGATTTTTTGACCCAAAAGCTAAAATAGTTTTTCGTTTAGTTTCCATTCTGCAGGTCCTACCTTGTTCTATCCGGGCTAATTTTATTAAGATAGTTTTTGCTCATTTCCTTTAGAGACGGATTGGCTTTACATTGTATAATCCGATTGATTTTTTTGTATGCAAAAGTCATGCAAGCCCAAGGAAATATTGTATAATCCTATAAATAATAGAGGGTTACGCAAATTATATGAGGAGGATAAAAGAGTAAATTTATATGGGTTTATGTGAAATTGTGGGGCAAATTACATAACGTCTGTGTAAATATTTGCTTATTTTTCCGGATAATGCCAAGAAAATAAAAATGGGAAACATATCACAGGATATGGCCGATGGGTAGGATTGCGCCTATCCTTTCTTCGGAGTAATTTTCTCTGACAATGATATGATGTGTTTTGGCTTGTGGTGATCGTTTATCTTTGGGTTGGTTTTGTAACAATCCGGACATTTAGCAAAATACTCGTCCGGCGAACACTTAAATAAAGAACCGCCCAGTAATCCAAATCCGCCTGATGTGGGTGTTATCTCAATTATAACATCACACCCACAGTCCGAACATTTGACGTTTAATACGATTGTAGATTTTTCAGGATTATCTTCAAATATTTTTTTTAATATTTCAATCATTAGGGATTACATCCTTGAGTTGCCGGTTCTGCCCGTTAAAAAAATATTTGTTATTTTTGTGTTCTTAATTTCAGTCTTCTGTCACGTCCGCTTCTGCGGTCTTTTCCGGACCTGCGTTCAGGAATATGAAGGTAATATAGAAATTCACGCCGGTCAAAGCCTGAACGGCGACCTCCATTATCAGGCAATGCTTGTTTCATGACATAGACAGATTTGTTTTTTTATGAACGTTTTTCGCTCCACCCTCCAAGACCGATTCGGCCAAACACAACAAAAGCATGGTGGTGTGTTTATGGTCGGCCAACTTGAGACTTTTGCAAAAAGGGGCGTTTTTCAAAGTTCTCAAGGTTTGCTTTTAATAAATATAAAATTAGGATAATGTATTTTGTATGTCAAGTATATTTTTATACAATATATGGGGTTTAAAAGATTTTTTATTATGAGGAAACATATGAAAGTGAGTTGTGAGTATATAATAAGTGACATTTTATGCAAAGCGCGCTTGGCGGGTTTGCTCTCAGCACAAGCGAATGATGAATATCCAGGCTAAGTTCTGGTACTTTCAAGCATGATTCATAAAAATTGCGAGCTAAAGGGGTCAGATAAACCGTTTGCCCCTGTCTAAATTCCGGTACTGAACCGCTTCGGAAATATGATCGACCCGGATATGGGATTCGTTGTCAAGATCTGCAATGGTTCGGGCGATTTTTAATATTCGGTTATAGGCGCGGGCGGATAGGCCCAGTTTGTCAATGGCCGATTCAAGAATATTGCATGAGGCGTCGTCAATTTGACAATGTTTTTTAATATGCCGGTTGAGCATCTGAGCATTGCAGTAAATTTTTGTTCTTTTAAATCTTTGGGACTGGCGTTCTCGTGCTGCAGTAACCCGTTCTCTGATTTTCTCCGACGATTCTGCATCGGTTTTCACTCTCAAGTCTTTATAGGGAACTGCCGGAACTTCGACATGAATATCGATCCGATCCATCAAAGGGCCTGATATTTTTGAGCGAAAGCGGTGAATTTGTGTATAGGTGCATCGACACTCGTGCTTGGGGTCGGAAAAATATCCGCACGGACACGGGTTCATTGCCGAGACCAGCATAAAACTTGAAGGATAGGTTATGGTTAAGGCTGCCCGGGAAATGGTTACCCGGGTATCTTCCAAAGGCTGTCGGAGAACCTCTAATACATGTTTCTTAAATTCCGAAAGTTCGTCCAGAAACAAAACGCCGTTATGGGCCATGCTGACTTCGCCCGGTCTGGGGATATGACCGCCGCCGATCAAGCCCGCATCTGATATGGTGTGATGAGGCGATCTGAAAGGCCGTTTTGTGATCAGCGCCTGGTCTTTTTCAAGCATTCCGACAACGCTGAATATCTTTGTCGTTTCAATGGCTTCTTCAAATGTTAACGGGGGAAGTATGGTTGGGAGACGTCTTGCCAGCATGGTTTTTCCCGAGCCAGGAGGGCCGATCATGATTAGATTGTGTCCTCCTGCTGCGGCAATTTCCAAAGATCGTTTTACATGTTCCTGCCCCTTGACCTCGGAAAAATCGACTTCAAATCCTTTGGCAGTTTTAAATACAGCAGAAATGTCTGTTTTTTCGGGTTTTATTTGAGCAAATCCACGGAAAAAACTTACCAGCTGAGCCAAGGTTTTTACCGGCAAAACCGTAATGTCCTCTACAACCGAAGCCTCGGGACCATTGTCATAAGGGACGATGATTCCCGTATAATCGGCACTTTTTGCGGCCAGAGCCATGGGAAGAGAGCCCTTGACAGGTTTAATGCGACCGTCCAGGGACAGCTCACCCAAAACAAGGTATTTGGATATGATTTGTTGGGGAATGATTCGGGTTGCTGTAAGTATTCCCAAAGCTATGGGAAGATCAAAACCGGTTCCTTCCTTTTTAATATTGGCGGGCGCAAGATTAACGGTGATCCTGTCGTCAGGAAATCGATAACCCGAATTATTAATGGCAGACTTGACTCGCTCCTTGCTCTCTTTTACAGAAGCTTCCGGAAGTCCGACCGTTGTAAACGTAGGGAGTCCGGATGTGATATCGACTTCCACTTCAACTAAAAACGCATCAATTCCAATAACGGCGCTGCTTAATACCTTTGCGAGCACGCTTCCTCCTTTCCGATTCTGTTTTTAGTGACATTGTATAAACAACCGAACGGGTATTTAAGATAAAGGGCCATTTCTGAATGGACACTAGTTAGGATTGGAAACCGTTATCCACTTAAAAATTTTTGAATCATAACAAATAGCTGTGTAGAGAACAATCTTTTTACTAGCATTTTAAGATTTGCTTTTTTCAAAAGAGATAAATTGGCAATAATTACGATGTGCTATAGAGATGTCCGATGATGATACTAGACGCTATCTCAAAAAAGTCTTTTTGCCCAATCTCTGTGTTAGGCCCTCGTTTCAAGTCCTCGACATACTTGAGTATGCCTGCGGGTTGAAACTCGGTCCCGCCTTGACCTTGAGCAAAGATCCTATTTTTGAGATGGCTTCTAAAAGTGATAAATAATCCTTGTAAAATAATACCAGTAATATTAGATATAAATATAACAAATTCAGCTTGATTTTTCATGGTTCGTATTTATTTTATCCAATTTATATAAAATTTTCATCATTATTCAATAGACTATTTTTTGATATTCTCAGCATAACATTTATTATTTTATGTATTTTAAACAAAGAACCGTTGCAAAACCGGTCAGTTGTTCGGGAGTGGGTGTTCATTCCGGGAAAAAAGTAAATCTGACGATTAAGCCTGCACCGAGCAACCATGGCATCAAGTTTATTAGGACAGACCTTCTTGACTGTCCGTGCATATCCGCTCATTTTAATATGGTTGTGGATACGAGTCTGGCAACTGTCATAGGATACGAAGGCTTTATTGTTTCAACCATAGAGCATCTTATGGCCAGTTTTGCCGGCCTTTCAATCGACAATGCTCTGGTAGAGATCGACAGCTATGAAATGCCGATAATGGACGGCAGCGCCGGTCCTTTTGCGTCCATGATAAGATCTGCAGGAATCAGGGATCAGGATGCGCCAAGGTATTTTTTCGTCGTCAAAAAACCGATAGAGCTTAAAAAAGATGGCAAAATGGTGGGTATTTATCCATGCTCGACATTCAAAATAACCTGTACGATTGAATACGATCATTGCCTGATCAAAAAGCAGTCCTATTCCGTAGATCTATCGGAAAAGATTTTTGAGCGTGAGATATGCAGGGCCAGGACCTATGGTTTTCTGCATGAATATGAATATCTTAAAAAATACGGCCTGGCTCGCGGAGTTTCTCTGGATAATGTTGTTGTTATTGACAGCAAAGATGTAATTAATAAGGACGGCCTGCGCTACAAGGACGAATTTGTGAGGCATAAAATCCTCGATTGCATCGGGGATTTTTCACTTCTTGGTATGCCTATTTTAGGCCATGTCGTGGTCAGTAAATCCGGCCATGCATTCAACCATGCTTTTCTTAAGGAGTTCTTCTCTCAAAAAGAATCATGGGAGACCCGCACCATCAATAATGAAAATGAGTTGCCCTCCTGTGAACCAAAATCCCTTGCCATTTAAAACGGTATCCGCTATTAATTAATAGCGTTGTACTTTATAGTTATTTGCTAACATTCTGTTT
>JAFDHQ010000175.1 GCA_019308685.1 Deltaproteobacteria bacterium | reverse complement strand
TAAATTAAGGGTTCGGAAAGGAAAAAAAATGGAAACCTATTACAATCCCGAAGATCTACCGAAATTTGAAGAGATCGGAAAAGAAGTGCCCGAACTCGCGCAAAAGTTTTTTGAGTATTACGGCGCCGTGTTCGCCCAAGGGGAGCTTACAGAAAGGGAAAAGGCGCTCATTGCCCTGGCGGTTGCCCATGCGGTCCAATGTCCCTACTGTATTGATGCCTATACAGAGGCTTGTCTCGAAAAGGGTTCCAATCTCGCGGAAATGACAGAAGCGATCCATGTGGTAACGGCCATTCGCGGCGGTGCTTCGCTGGTTCACGGCATTCAGATGCGCAACATGACTGAAAAGTTATCCATGTAACATAGAGAACATACATGAGGAATAATGCTTACCGAACAAACATTACAAAAAAAGGTTACGTACTCATCGGAAGATACGGTTCATGTTCCCCCGTTCAACCTAACTCTTTCCGGTCACGGCCTTAAATTAAACCGGTCGAAAACCCATACCTTACAGGTTAATGTGGGTTTTCTTTGCAACCAGACCTGCCGTCACTGTCATCTGAATGCCGGCCCGGCCCGTAAAGAAAATATGGAGTCAGGAGTCGTAAACCAAGTTGTTTCCTATGCCCGGAGAAGCCGATTTAAAATCATAGATATCACCGGTGGCGCGCCTGAACTGAATCCCAATATCAGCAAGCTGATACAAGAAATGTCTCCTTTGGCATCACGGCTTATGCTGCGCTCGAACCTGTCGGCTTTGAACGACGGTAACAGAGACCATTTGTTTGAACTGTTGAAATCTTATGGTGTAATCATTGTCGCCTCTTTTCCTTCTTTAAACGAACTCCAGACAGATTCACAGCGGGGTGACGGTATCTTTAAAGTCAGCATCCATGCACTGAAAAAGCTGAATGCCATCGGGTATGGACACAAAGGATCCGGTCTAATACTCAATCTGGTGTCCAATCCCACCGGTGCATTTCTTCCGCCTGCCCAGGTTGAAGCGGAAAAGAGGTTTCGTCAGGTCCTCAAAGACAAATGGGGAATTGTTTTCAACCATCTCTTTAATTTTGCCAATGTGCCTCTGGGAAGATATCGCCGGTGGCTCATAAAATCGGGCAACTTGGAAAAATATATGGTAAGGCTCTCTTCCAGCTTCAACCCCTGCTCTGTTCAAGGCCTGATGTGCCGCACCATGGTCTCTGTTTCATGGGACGGATTTCTTTACGATTGTGATTTTAATCTTGCCAGAGGCCTTTTCATGGGAGGACGTAAAATTCATGTTTCTGAAATGCCCGGGCCTCCGGAACCGGACAGCCACATCGCTACAGCGGATCACTGTTATACCTGTACTGCCGGTGCGGGATTTACTTGAGGCGGGTCTATTAATACCTGAGTTCAGGTTTAGGGCCTTGGAAAATAATACATTCCCCCAAAATTACGCCGGATTTTAGTTTGCATTCAAGGCACACCAACGGGTGCATACTTCATGAGCCACGTTCCCATCTTTCCATCGTGACATAGAGATTTACATTTTCTTTTTCAAGTAATACAATTATAAAAATGTAATACCATCTTGTTAAAGGAGAAGGACATGCCAAGAATAACCAGCAAGGGGCAGATTACCATACCCCAGGACATAAGAAAAAAGTTCGGTTTCTTGCCTGGTACGGAGGTCGATATAATTGCGGAAGATAACAAGGCTCTTATTGTAAAAAGCAGTAGCGAGAACAATTTCTTGAAGTGGCTTGGACGCGGTAGACGACGCAGCAAACAGCATATAGACCACATGATTGATCAACTTCGTGGAAGAATCGATGAATAGTACCCTAATTGAGCGAAAGTCGAGGCTTGTCCGCCTGTGGCGTGGATGCCCCATATTCAAGGCGTCACGGATGAAGCTGTAGTGAACTACTGCGAACCCGTGACAACGCCGAAAATGGGGTATCATCGGCGTTCCCGCAGGGTAAACAAAATCGAAGTAAAATAACAGAGAATTAAACGCTTTTCTAATCGACACGAGTATTGTAATCGGTGAAATGAAGCCGGAAGTGTATATCACTGCCGCTGGTCGCTGGGAAAAGTATAATAAGCGCCGGACATTAATGTGTCATAACTGCGGAAAGAAGCTTGAGAGATTGATATGTAAGAAATGCAAATCTGAAATCAAAATCAGACAGCATATATTGACTGATTTTCTGATAGGTGCATATGACCTTCATCTGGATAGGCAGACTATTGTAACAAATGATAAAGGATATTATTCAAGCTATTTCCCCGAGTTGAATATCACTACCGTGGAATAAAAAATATTCACTTGTACTTTAACCAACTTGTGCTTCGCATAGCCTATCTATTTCTTTGTTTTTTCTATAATTATAAGCCAGTTCGTTCAATTCTTTCTCTCTGGCTTTTTGCCTTTTTTCTTGTTCTTTTTGTTTTTTGCGAATATTTGGCAACTCTGGAATATCCACTTTATGAATCATGCTAAGACATTCCAAAGAACTGCCGATATAAGTTGCATCATTTTCATTGGAATATATATCCTGAAGTCTTTTAAGGTTTTCAGGATCACGTCACCTGGATATTTTGCCGGAGATTAACAATGTCTGCCCTGCTCTCTATTTGCCCTGGTTCGTTATCTTTTTGATTTGCCTTGTTACTTCCATTACAAAAGCCCGTGCATTTTCCAAAGTTTTTTCAGCTTCATCCATTGAGACACGGTACAGCGCGGCGTAATCAGAGCGCTGTCGCAAATCAAAGGCGTCGTGGAGCCAACGGGAAAAATCCTTGGCGAAAATCCCCTTTTTTACGAAATTTCTATCGAAAAGTGCGATGGCGCCTCCATGCTTCGAGGTCTCTTTCTTTTCCAGCGTAAGAAGGGCAAGCACAGCATAGAACATGGCATAATAGGCCCTGTTGACGGACGGCCTGATAAGGTCTTTTTCCAGCAAGGCAGTCGCTGCCTCAAGTGACTCATTGGCCTGTTCGAGCCGGTAGGTCATCAATGCTTTTATGTTTTCCGTGATCATGCGCTTATCCCTTCGCGGAGAATGTTGGCTACAAGTGTGCTTTCGGACATGGGACCCTGCTCGAACTGCTCTTTATTAATCAGAACAGTAGTAATGACCCGATCGTTTTCAAAACCGATTTCCCAGGCAACATCGCGAATCCAGCGGTCTATTATATGATCGATTCGATCTAAAACAATACATATGTCAAAGTCGGAATCCCATCCTGCACCCCCTCTCGCACGGGAGCCGAAGGCCCAAATGCGGGCCTCAGGGAAACGCTCACAGACCCGCTTTGTAAATTCCGCCAAGATTCGTCTATCCTGTTGAGACATCATGAATTTGATCCTCCCCAACAATTAATGATTGCAATTGTAAACAACCCGTGATGTTGTTGCGTTATTTCTTGCCACCCCCAAATTCGATAATATTTCAGATATCAATAAACGGGGGTTAAAGTTAACTGGCATAAGCTATCTATCCTGATTATTCTGTTAGTTCTGTCAATAGAACCAGTTCATAGTATCCTCCCAAAAAGGTTGAAGCCAAATACCTTGAAAACTAAGAAAAAATTAGCTAAAATTAAATGATTGGTCAAGGATTTTGTATTTTTCAATAAACTAACTTGATTTTTGTCACTCCCTTTGCCGAGGCTTGCAATTCGCGGGAATGAATAATGTTTCTTAAACGTTTTTTGTATTGTAGAATCGAGCTTACCATGTAAGGATTTAAAGATTTCAGCGACAAATAGGAGTTATATAAAGGTGGCTTTATGAAAATTCGACACAATATACTTCGGCCCCGGTTCAAAGATCCACGGGTTCATTTTGCCATTAATTGCGCGGCGTTGAGTTGCCCACCGCTGGGCTCCGAGCCCTATCTTGGAAGCACATTAACAAATGGCAAAACCTCAAATTTTGAAAAAAGTTAATGCGGGATTTAGGTTAAGGGAGGTACGAAAATGAAATTAGCTATGATCGGCCTGGGTCGAATGGGAATGAACATGGCAAAACGGCTGTTAAAGGGAGGCCATCAGGTCATCGCTTATAACCGTTCACCGGAAAAAACAAATCAACTGGTTGAAGCCGGCGCAATTGGCGCGTATTCTCTTTCAGAAGTCGCCGAAAAGCTCTCTACGCCTCGTATTGTATGGATGATGCTTCCGGCCGGCCAGGCTGTAGACGATCATATCCGTGAATTTAAAGATCTCCTTTGGCCCGATGACATGGTTATTGATGGAGGGAATACATATTACAAAGACGATATCCGCAGGGCAAATCTGCTTGAGGAAAAAGGCATCCGGTTTATGGATGCCGGTGTCAGCGGAGGCATATGGGGGCTTCAAATGGGTTACTGTCTGATGATTGGCGGAGACCCAGACACGTTCAAACAACTGGAGCCCATATTTAAAGCCCTGGCTCCGGAAGAAGGTTATCTTTACTGCGGCGCTACAGGTGCCGGGCATTTTGTTAAAATGGTTCACAACGGTATCGAATACGGCATGATGCAGGCCTATGGTGAAGGATTCGAAATTTTGGAAGCATCCGAATATGCCGAGTCTTTAAACTATGCTGATGTTGCCCATCTCTGGAATCAGGGCAGCGTTGTTCGCTCATGGTTACTGGAACTTGCAGAAGATGCTTTTAGAAAAGATGAAAAACTTTCCGATATCAAAGGATACGTAGAAGATTCAGGAGAAGGACGCTGGACCATCCAGCAAGCCTTGGAAACCGGTGTGCCGGCCCAGGTCATCACCCTTTCTCTGTTGCGGCGTTTTCGTTCCCGGCAGGAAGACCCTTTTTCTGACAGGGTCATTGCAGCCCTTCGTAGGGAGTTTGGCGGACATGCAGTCGTTTCCACAGATAAAAAAAGTTAAATGGATGAAAAGAGAAAATTCCATGGATAACGATATGAAAACAGTCGTTTCCACAGATAAAAAAAGTTAAATGGATGAAAAGAGAAAATTCCATGGATAACGATATGAAAAACAAGAATAATGCTACAGGTCCCATTATAGAGGCCGGAACCCCTGACCCGGAAATTCAGCCAAAAGATTGTCTGGGAATCGAGCATAGTGATCCCTGCGCCGTTGTCATTGTGGGAGCCACTGGAGATTTAACCGCCAGAAAATTAGTCCCGGCCCTTTTCAATTTATATTTAAATGACGGTTTGCCTGATCCTTTTCATATTGTTGGAATGGCAGGCCTTTTCTGACGTTCTTCATTATCGGTCCGTTGATTATGGAGATTTGGGTTCTTTTACTAATCTGGCCAAGTTTCTCAGGGAATTGGACCAGAAAAATAATACCCAGGGAAACAAAATATTTTACCTTGCTCTACCCCCGTCTCTTTATAAACCGGTTGCTCAAATGTTAGGACAGGCCGGTCTTAGCAAGGAAAGAGAAAACGGTAACGGGTGGTCACGACTTGTTATTGAGAAGCCCTTTGGCCGCGATCTTAAGACCGCTGTTGAACTGAATCAAAGCATTCAGGAATATTTTAAAGAACATCA
>JAFDHQ010000174.1 GCA_019308685.1 Deltaproteobacteria bacterium | reverse complement strand
GGCATCCAGGCCAAAAGAAGAGGCAGAGGCGTGGTTATTGATCATCTGGTGCCTGCTGTAAAAGAGGGGGGACTCTATCACGAGTATGCTCGTCTTTATGATATGATCAGCAGCTATAACAGATCCGTGTCCATGAGAAGCCTGACGACCTCCGGTAAACTCGGAAAAATAAAAGATCTCGTCACAAGCTTAGGGATTCTCACAGATCTTGGCATAACATATTTTAACGAAGACAGACTCGAAAAAATTGAACATTACCTTCTTGAACTTAGAGAAAACCTCATGCCCTATGGCCTGCATACTTTTGGTATATCGCCTCAAGGCGAAGCCCTGGAAGAAACAATCAACGCTATTGTAAAGCGAAACAGTGAAGCAAAGGAAGAAAATGTTAGAAAAGGTCTTTTAATCTCCGGCCATAGAGAAATTAGCCATTTGATCAAAGGCCTTGGGGGAGGTTACACCCCATCCGGTGAGGGGAATGACCCCATAAGAAACTTAGGGGCCATTCCCACCGGAAAAAACTTCTTTGGTTTTAACCCGGACAAGATTCCTTCATCTTCTGCCTGGGACCTCGGCAAAGAGGCAGCCCACCAGATAATCAGCAAGAATTTGAGAGAAAAGAATAGATACCCGGACAAGGTTGCTGTTGTACTGTGGGCCACGGAAACCATCCGGAACGAGGGGGTCAACGAAAGTACCATCCTCTATCTCATGGGTCTAAAACCTAAATGGGATAAGTCCGGCAGGATTATCGGAACCGAAGTGATCTCCGGCAAAAAGCTGAACCGCCCCAGGATCGATGTCCTGATGAATCCCTCTGGACTTTATCGAGACCTTTTTCCCAATATGATCCTTTTCTTAGACAAAGCGGTCCAAAAAGCAGCCCTTCAGACCGATATTGAAAACCTGATAAGTAAACATAGCCATCAAATAAAAACTCGACTAATAGAATCCGGTATGGACAAAGAAAAGGCTGATATCCTTTCTAGAATCAGGATATTTACCGAAAAACCCGGCTCCTATGGCACCGGGGTTTCCGAAATGACCGGCAATTCCGGCTTCTGGGAATTTGATGATGAAATCGTCAAAGTCTATGAAAACAGAGTAGGCTACGCCTTTGGTCTGGGCAAATGGGGAGAAGATGCAAAAGATATATTAAAAGAAAACCTCAGGGGAGTGGATGTGGCTCTCCATTCCATATCTTCAAACATCTATGGAACCATGGACAATGATGATGTGTTTCAGTATCTGGGAGGACTTTCTCTGGCAGTTAAAAAAGAAAAGGGCCAGGCTCCGGATACCCTTATTACCGCGCAAAGAATCCCGGATAAAATCAAGGTGGAAGATCTGTCCAGAACCATTGGCCAGGAGCTTCGAACCAGATATTTAAATCCCAAATGGATTGAGGGAATGAAAAAAGAAAATTATGCAGGCGCCAGGGAAATGTCAAATTTTGTTGAATACATGTGGGGCTGGCAGGTGACCGTGCCCGGTTCAATCGACAAAGCCAAATGGGAACAAACCTATGAAGTCTATGTTGAAGACAAATACGATATGGATCTAACGAACTTTTTCAACAGGGAAAATTCCTGGGCCTACCAGTCCATAACAGCCCGTATGCTTGAGGCTGTCCGTAAAAACTACTGGCGAGCTGATGATAAGGTAAGAAAGAAGCTTGCAGTGGAATATGCGATAAATGTTGTTGAAAAAGGGGTAGCCTGCTGTGACCATACCTGCAATAATCCTTTCCTTAACCAGATGGTAGTAAATATCATCTCTTTGCCGGGCATTATGTCGCCTGAAATGGTGGAAAAATTCAAACTGGCCATTGAGCAGGCTATGGGTAAAGCGCTGGCTCAGCAGGTTGCAAACAGAAAAAAATTGCAAAAAAGATTAAACCAGGGATTTAGAAAAAATCCGCTGGAACCAGTCAGTAAAATCTCTAAAACCGATCTTCAGCAGAAAGCAGATCCAAAGCCGGGAGATAAAACAAAATCTGTTGAAGGTTATAAAATGGAAGAACTAAAATCAAAAGACGAAACCACAGATTTATCATCTTCCGGTGTCGAGTGGTTTGCCTCCCTTTTTATCATCTTTATCATCGGATTATTTGCTTTCGGAGCCGGGAGAAAAAGGAAGTTTAAAAAATGAAAGCCCCTATTGTTATTGCTGCCTTTGGTACAACCACAAGAGCGCTTGAAACATATTCTTTAATTAATCAAAGATTAATTGAGCATTTTCCAGATAACGAAATCTTCTGGTCTTATTCATCAAGAATGGTAAAAGACTGGATAAAAAAAAGACGAAATATTGATTTAAAACACCCGCACCAGGTTCTTTTTGAGTTGAAAGAAAAAGGTTATACATGGGCTGTGGTTCAGTCTCTTCACCTTTTAAACGGTCATGAATTTTATCGTTTGGTCGAGCAGGTAGGACAATGCACCATCAGAACATCTATTGGACTGCCGCTACTGACGAGTCCCGAAGATTTTTATAACGTAATAAAAGCGTTAAAAGATTCTTTTACCACACATGAGGATGAGGCCCTTGTAATGGTTGGACATGGTACGGATCACCCATGCTGGTCAGTTTATATTGCACTTAACCAGATGCTGCGTGAAAAACTTGGATTAAAAATATTTACTGGCGTTGTTGAAGGATACCCTGCAAAAGAAAAGATAGTTGAGGAGGTAAAAAAAGCCGGGTACAAAAAAGTGCGCATTATCCCCTTCATGCTGGTTGCCGGTGTTCATTTTCATGAAGATCTTGCCGGAAATGAAGATTCCTGGAAAAGCGCTTTTGAAAAAGAAAAAATTTATGTTACGCTGGAAACAGAAGGTCTTGGGGTTTATCCGGGTATTATCGATATATTCTCACAGCATATTCAGGAAGCCCTCGATGTGATTCCTTAAGGAATAAAAAATGACCCGTTATTCTTCATTATTTTCTGTTGTTGTCTGCTGTTTTATCTATCTTCTCGTATCGACACCGCTCCGGGCTCAACATGAATCTGTTCCTGTTGAAGGTCAGGTTCAAACCCTGGCGCCCATTACAGTTACCGCCAAAAAAATTTTTGAATATGTAGGAAATTAAGGATCGAAATTTTCTTGAACCGGGAGAGGCCCTTGATTCCATGCCGGGAGTAGAGGTAAGAGAACGCAGCGGCGGTATGGGAACAAAGATTTCCATACGGGGAGGAGGCGGCTCTGGTCCGGCATTGATCCTGGTAGATGGCAGGCCAATCAATTCCAGCCAGTATGGCGGAGTTGATTTGAGCAATATTCCCATTGAGACTGTCAAAAAAATCTTTGTGTTTAAACCCCCTGTGCCTGTCTGGCTCGGACCCGGAAGTTCGGCAGGCGCTGTTAATATTCTGACTTCAGGTTACTCTGAACGTACATCCGAGAAAAAAAAGAATAATGGACGGTTGAAGATGAACGGAGGATCTTACGGCACGGCAAACATCAGCACCACGGTTATCATTCCTCAGGACCGGGGACAAACCAAGTTCGCAGCCGGAGGCGGTCATAAGGATGGGAAACGGACAAATAGTGACCGGGACAGCGGTAACTTCAGTTTTGGTTGGAGTAAGAAAAGCCGATCCGAAATTCAATATGATTTTAACGGCAGATATTACCATACAGAGCACGGGTGTCCCGGCCCTACGGATAATCCTACGCCTGATGCCAGGCAACGTTACCAGAAAGGATCACTCGATTTCCTCGTGGAAGGATTTTCAGGTGATACTTCAGAGTTCTCTTTGAAATCCTATTTGGACATGGAGGATCTCACGGACAGGTCCCAGTCAGGAGATGAATCGAGTTTGGAAGTTTATAAAATCGGGATGAACGGCGAAAACATCTGGTCTGGCGACGAGGGTTGGGCATTGCGTTTGGGCGGTTTGCTCGAAAAAAACCGGATTAACCATGATATTTCCGGTGATCATCAGAGAAATAAATTCTCCCTTCATGTACAGCATGACCAGGAAATTGGGAATGTTACGATAAGCATGGGGCTCCGAGGAGACCATACCAACGATTTTGGCTGGTTTCCCGGTCTAAGCACCGGACTGAGCTATGCCATAGGTCCGGAAACCTTAATCAAAGGCAATGCGGGTTTCTCTGTCAATGTCCCATCCTTTAATCAATTGTATCAGCCGAGCCATGGTTCCATTGACCAGGTCAGGGGAAATCCGGAGTTAAGTGAAGAAGACATATATTCCTATGATCTGGGTCTGGAACACAAACTCACACCGGATATCACGATCAATACCGCTTTATTTAGAACAGATACCAAAGATCTTATTATTTATCAGAGGAGTGATGATTTGATCTACCGGCCGGTCAACATCTCACGCGCTTATAAACAGGGGTTAGAATTTTTATTGAAATTAAATTGGACCCGTTATATTTCTATGGATCTAAACTACATTTATCAACACACGAAAAACAAGGAGACCGGTAATGAACTTGCATATTCTCCGGAACATAGTGCTAAACTCACCGGAAAGTTGGTGCTTCCGGCCAAAACGAGGATCGAAACAATAGTTAAGTATATAACCAACCAGTACAGCAGTCCGGATACTGCCCGGAAAGAAAAGATCGATGCCCATTGTGTGGTGAATGTGAAGATTATTCAACCCATCATAATTAAATCTTTTCCCATAGAAATCTTTGTTCACGTTCATAACCTGTTTGACACCGATTTTGAGTCCCATGCCGGTTATCCTGACGATGGATTCAAATTCCTGTGCGGCATGAGTATAAATTTTTAAATAGAATACGATTATTTGTTAATTTTTGTCAGATTTCGAGCTAAAAGAGGAGAACCCATGATAACCGTATTTATGAGCGGTGGACCGGTTATGTACCCGCTTCTGGCATGTTCCATCATCGTATTGACCGTAATTATTGAACGGACTTTTTTCTGGATCGGCATAGACATGCACCGGGACAAATCGCTTGTAGATGAAGTTCTCGAGCTATGCCGAAAAGGGGACTGGGAGTCGGTCAGAATAAAGACCAGGGATTCCAAAGACTATATTATTAAAATTCTTATCACCGGGATTCTTCATCGAGAATTTTCTATGGTTAAAGCTATGGAATCCGCCGCTGCCGAGCAAATCAAGCGAATGCGCAAATATATGGGAATTATTGACACCATGATTACCGTTACGCCGCTTCTGGGTATTTTCGGGACGGTCATCGGGATTATTCTTTCCTTTGAAGCGCTGGGCTCGGCAGGTATCGAACATCCGCAGGTTGTTACTGCAGGAATCGCGCAGGCCCTGATCACGACGGCCACCGGTCTGGGGATTGCGATTCTTTCGGTCTTTCCGTACAATTATTTTAATTCACGGGTTGAAAAGTCTGCGCTTGCCATCGAAAAATATGCAACAAGTCTTGAAATCGTCTATGAAAAACTGGTCATCCATAACGGGAAACAAAAAGGGATCAAAAATGAAAGTTGATTTTCAGACAGGTAAAAAAGTCCGCATTGAAATGCTTCCCCTGATCGACATCGTATTTTTGCTCCTTGTATTTTTCATCTATGCAATGCTTTCCATGGCAGTGCACCGCGGGTTACCGATTTTGCTTCCCACATCCTCATCCGCCAAAATAGACAAATCATTGGTACTTTCCGTGACGATAAAATCAGACGGAACCCTGTATGTTGACAAAGAACAGGTTGCCCTTAACGATCTGGCGGCGGTTTTGAAAAGAAAAACCCAAGCATTTAAAGAACCCGGCGTATTGCTTTTTGCTGAGCGCAGCCTTTCATATCAAAGTCTTTTCCGGGTTCTGGACCAGATCAGAATGGCGGATATCCATCGAATTTCTCTTCAAGCAGATGTTGAGCAGTGAAACGAATAACCATAGCGGCTATACTCGCTCTGAGTATACACGGATTTCTCCTGGGATTGAAGTTTGATCTGCTCCAGAGAATATCCCGTAAAAGCCCGAAGCTCAGAGTTATAAACATAAGCCTGTCCCCCAGGCAACCCAAGATGACCACGCCCAAAGCTTCTTCCAGCAAACCAAAACACAAAATTAAAAAACATCCGGTTACCAAAAAAATAAAAAAAAAGCCAAAGCATTTTCCTAAGCCCAAACCCAAAAAATTCATAAAAGAGGTTATCCAAAAAGCGGAAAAGGATCGATCAAAAGAAATTCCTGAAAAAACCGTTGATATGCCCAAAATTCCGGATATGGTTGAACAGACTGAAATAAAAACGGTTTCCAAAAAGACTGCCAAAGAAGGCGAACCTGGATCTGGAAAACAGATCATACGTATGGCAATACCTCTTTATCGATCAAATCCACCTCCCAAATATCCTGTATTGGCCAGAAGAAGAGGATTTCAGGGAAACGTGGTCCTTGAAGTTCTGGTAGGCCGTTTTGGAAATGTCATTGATTTGCGGGTGTTATCTTCCAGCGGGTATCCGATTCTGGACAGGGCCGCGAAATCCTCGGTAAAACACTGGACATTCGAGCCCGGAATGAGAGGTCAAGAAAAAGTTAAGATGTGGGTTCGGGTTCCCATACGATTTGAACTTAAGTAAAAATTGTTTAATTCCAGTTAAACTTAATGCCTCCCATGATCCAGCGGTCGGGCATGGGGGTGAAGCCGGACTCAATATAGTTCTCGTTAAACAGATTTGTGGCCTCAAGAAAGACTTCATATTTTGAAAGTGTATAGGTCAGGCGGGTATCAACAACCGTATAGCTATCACCGGCCATGCGTTTTCCATACCTTGTTTTTATAACTTGCTTCAATGAGGGAAACCATGAAAACACCATGGACCCGTTGACCTGATGCCGGAGATAATCCAATATATATTTTGACTCCATTCCCCGTGTATGCCGGTCAGAGTCAAGATAAGTATATGCGATACCTACAGATGAGAGCCATTTGGCGTTGAAAAAAGATTCCGGGTAAAGGGTGACCCCAACCTCCCCTCCTTTGGTCCGGACGGTTGCAATGTTTGTTGCTTGCCAGGCCGTTTCCCCGGGTCGTCGCGACCAATCAATAACATCTTCTGAATCACGATAAAACAGGCTGAAATCCGCAGTGATCCCGTGGATCAGGCACCGCAATCCGGTTTCTCCGGTCCATGCTTTTTCGGGTTTAAGGTCTGGATTCCCCTTATTTGCCGGAGTAACATAGTAAAGTTCCGTATATGTTGGTACCCGGAAAGATTTTTCAATAGAGGAAAACCAGGTAAATTCATCTGTCAATTCAATGCTCATGTCCGCACCCGGCCAGTACTCCCATCCCCAGGAGCTATAGTGAACCGCGGAAGCACCCAAACCCATGGTCATCCGGTCGGAAGGATAAAACCTGTGTTCGAGAAAAACAGCCTGTCGACCGCGATCGTGATCCCCCAGGCTGGAGCTTTCCATATCTTCATGTTCTGCCTCTCCGCCGATGGATGTCGTTCCCCATCCGGATGTTATAAGGGTGTTTACCTGTGTACCCAGAACATCCGTCCGGTGGTCGTTTATGTTCCACACCCCGTTAATATTTATTTTATATTTATCCTTATGGTGGCGCCAATGGATCCGGGGCATGACTTCCATATTCGTCATTATAAGATCTGCATTCCCGTATAGCAGAAAGGTCTCCGTTTTTTCACGTTGATCCGGAAATATGTCGGTGTAAAATTTATAGGCGCCGAAATCTTTGTCGGTGAATCCCATTCCCAATTGCAATTTATTGGACCCACTTTTTAAAACACCCTTATAATTTATCGTTTTTACATCAAAATCAGTATCTTTGCCTCCAAGATAACCCGAAGAATACCGTCGGCTTGCCGATAACCGGCCGGACACTTTGTCCCCACTCAACGCCCCTTGCGCACCCAAATCATAATAGCCATATTCACCATAACCACCATGGCCTCCGAACGAGTTGCTGTTCACGTCACGAGTGATGATGTTGATGACTCCCCCCATGGCATTGGGGCCGTAAATTCTTGCCGCCGGTCCTTTAATGATTTCGATACGTTCGATATCATTCAAGTTAACGGGAAGATCCATGTTGTGATGACCGGTTTGAGGATCACTCATATTAACCCCGTCAACCATGATTAGTGTCTGCTCATAGGACCCTCCCCGGATTCCCACATCCGCCTGAACGCCACGAGCACCCCGTTGGCG
>JAFDHQ010000173.1 GCA_019308685.1 Deltaproteobacteria bacterium | reverse complement strand
ATTGGTTCCATTCTTGACGAAGTTCCAAGTGATACGGGAATAATTATTCCGAAAAAACCACGCAGAGAAGCTAATTTCACAGCTCTTTCCATAACAAACGCATACAAATTTCCACACTTCTCAGTCTTATATCTCTTTATAGTGTAATGCTTTTTAACTTTACTATATTCCACATATGGCGGATTGCCGATAATCACATCAAATCCGCCGTTTCCATGAATAATTTCGTAAAACTCGGCATACCAGTGAAACGGCCTATGGCTGCTCTTCCATTTTTTATATACTTCCGGTTTTTTATCAGCATTTACGCCGTATAAATATGCCTGGTATTGATTTAAGGATTCGTTTAATGCATCAAGACGCTTGCTGAGTTCATCTTTTGCTTTTTTGAAATTTATGTTTCCCTTATCTTCGATCAACTGATAGTTTTTAAAATTTCCATAAGCCATATTTACTTTTTCGGTATTCTCTTGAATTTTGCTGAATACCTGGCCTGCAAACAACGCATCTTTTTCAGCAATGGTCCTTTTCAGGTCAGCCTCGGAAGCAAACCCGACAAGAGTATTTCCGGACCTGATATTAAAATCTATGTCCGGCAGAGGCTCTAAACCTAAATTCTCCTTGTTGTAATCAACATCCGCTGTTGCAGCCAGTTTTAAAAAAAGACGGAGTTTGGCAATTTCAACGGCCTCGTGCATGATGTCAACGCCGTAAAGGTTGTTTAAAATTATCGATTTTAAAATCCAGTATTTCTGATTTGGATGGCTGTTAATATCATTGAGTACATCCCTGAACTGCCCGAATTTTTTTCCTTTTCCTATTGTATCATCCTGTTCAACAAATTCACGCATCCGTACAATGCATCCCTCGTATAAAGGTTCCAGAATATTGAGGGCTGCAAAAAGAAAAGCGCCCGAACCGCAGGTTGGGTCAAGAACGGTGATATGTTTTATTGCTTTGAAAAAAGTATTGATGAAGTCGGAACCTTCATAATATTCAAGGGCATCCTGGGCAAATTGGCGGATATTAAGATTATAAGTGATAAAATCATTAATTGACGTTATTTCACCTGCTGAAAGTCTGGCTTTTATTTCAAAATAACGCTGCCTTCTCGCAATTGTCTCCCTCCATATTTCTGTAGGAAGTCCAAATTTTTCAGGAGTGGGCGTGTTCCAGTCTTTTCTGCGCTCAAGCAGGCTTGGTTTGTCCGTATTAATGCCTCGGGAAATATTCTCCGGGATATCGTTATGTTCACACCCTTTTTTTTACTGCATCATAAATATACCGGTCAGGATTTTCTTTTAAAAGCCGCCAGAGGCCGCTTTCTTTTTTAAAGGCATTGGCACATCCTTTTTTAGCCTGATCAAATAAAAAGGGAATAATAGTATTTTTGCTTATGTATTCGGTAATATCTTCTTTGGTGTAGTAGGCCCCCATGGCGGCCCTGTCGTTAATGTACTTTTCAAATATATAGCCGATAACATCAGGATTAATTTCGTTGCCGGTGGCCTGTATGCGGGTATCTAAATGCCACTGGTATTTGTCAAAAAAATCGAACAGCTTTTCAAAGGCAATATCATCAATCCGGATATTTTCGTTATCTTTTTCAAGGCTGTGGACATCGAATAATCCTCCGTCAAGATAGGGAACCCTGCCAATAAGTTTTACAATCTGTTTGTCTTCTCTGCTTTTGGATCCCAGACCTTTATGAAAAAGAACCAGCAGAAAATTTCTATAAAAGGAAAAGAATTTGTTTTGCCCGAACTGCTTCCGGGTTTGTTTAAGTTTGTTGCGAAGATAATCTACATCATCGTCCAGAAAACCTTTTTTCTGGATAAAGTAAATAAACATCAAGCGATTGAGCATAAGGGATGTGTACCAGTCAATGTCCAGTTGATTTTCCAGACCCTTGACAAATCCCATAAATATTTTAAGCTGTTTTTTAAAACCATCATAGAATTTCTTGGTTGTCTTTTCGGTGTTAACATTGAAATGTTTGGAAACTCTTGCAGTAACATCGACCAGACCTATCTTATCTTCTTCATCAAGGGTAAAAAGCAGTCCTTTAAGCTTCTGCAATAAAAGTTCAGGAGTTTGGTGAATATAATATTCGGTTTGTTTGTACTGTACCGGTTTGTTTTGCTCTTTAACAGCAAGCTGCCATATCTGTTTTTTGTTATCGATAAAAATGATCAGATGTTCATGAAAAAGAGCACTTATCTTCCTGTCAATTATTTTTCTTTTATTTCTGGCAGGAAACCCGGGATCTGCCTTGCAGACAAAAATAATAAAATCCCGTTTTTTTGCAACAGCCTCCAGAGTATAAACTGTTTTGTCAACTGCAACAGACTCTTTTTTTATAACATGGTCCCAACCAAGTTCATTAAACAATTCTTCAAATTGAAAAGAGCTGATAAGATCTGAAAATCTTTGTCTATTGATCAACATAGAGCTAATCCTTGTTTATCAATCCAAGCGAACAGATTATCTGAGGATCTTTGTAAACATCCTCTTCTTCACCAATAATACATAATTTATCCTCTTCTCTTAAGGATGTAACTAAACCGACAAGATCGAAATCTGAAATTCCAGATTTTAACTGCCGGTTTAAAGCATCTTTTGCATATTCTTTTAAAGGATATTTATAGATATCTTCGATGGCCCTCTTGAGTGCTTCACTTACGAATAATGTATCTTCAAATTCTTTCACATACCTGTCAAGGCGCATATAAACCCTGTATCTTGCACCGGATTTTTTGCCGAGCTGACCGCCGATGGTGCTTTCTATATCCTTTATATGTTCAAGCCCTTTTTCGACAAGTATGTGATGATTTTCCAGTTTAGGCAGCGCCGTGGTATCCGGACTACATTGTGCTGTCCTGAGTATTTCGTACTGTGACTGGGTAATTATTTCTCCTTTTTTGTTCATCCAGGCAAGTATATCGTTATTATCCGATGTTCTTGTATATACAATAACACCCTCTCTGTCTTCGGCATCTGTACTCTTTTTTGTTGCATATACGACATTGGGAAGTTCAGGAATAATTTTCTTCAGTGAAGGGTTATTATCAATGGCGTTTTTCCATATCTGGAATGCATATGATGCAAGATCGACCTCATCATCATCTTCATCATCCAGTATTCCGGCTTTTTCATTGTACAAGTCGCGAATGTTCACAGGATCTCCATCAAAAAATGTTTCATCAGAACCTACAACTTCAGCATTTTCTCCAATCCTGCTGCGTAATCGCCCTCTGAGGTTAATAATTTGTTCTATTCCGTCTTCAGGTAAAAATGAATAACAAAAAATTTTTTCTGCCTTCTGTCCTATTCTGTCCACTCTTCCTGCCCTTTGAACCAGCCTGATTAATGCCCACGGCAAATCATAATTAACGATTATATGGGCATCCTGAAGGTTTTGCCCCTCGCTCAGAACATCCGTGGAAATAAGTACTCTTATCTCATCGTCCTTTTGAACAAAATCTCTTTTGTCATTACTTACCGGACTGAATCTATGAGCAAAAAATGTGGGATTATCACTATCACCTGTAACACATGCAAATTTTTTTAACCCACGTTTTTTAAATTCATTTCTCAAGTAATAGGCCGTGTCGGCAAACTGGGTAAAAATAAGTATTTTTTCACGGGCATAGATTTTTGTGCATAAATTATACAAAACGTTTAACTGACGGTCTTGCTCGGGATGCCAGCTTTTTGTACGTTTTAAAATTTGCAAAAGGTCTCTGCTGTCATTTATTAACTGTTTTTTCAGATCATTATCAAAAAGTTCACTTCTTATCCACTGAAAGCGCTTGCTCCAAAGTCCACTGAAAAGATCGTATAATTTTTCTGCTTCTTCATAATAAATGTTTTCATTAAGAAAAAGTTTTTTAGATAGAGATTTTTCTTCTGTGCCATCCAGGTCTATATCACTCATAAATTCGCTGAGAATTCCTGATTCCTGGCTTCCTATTGGGCATGGCAGTTTATTTTCAATTGCATAAATATAAATAAAATTTCTTAATATATGTCTGCTAAGAGAAAGCAAAAAAGCATATCCGCTGCTTTCCAGCCGTTTAAACAGATTGGTTCTGCAAAATCCCATTAAACGTTTGCCGGCTCTTGACAGGTTATCATAAATAACTTGTTCCTGGCTTGTTAGTTTTACTTTTGATTCTTTATCAATGAAATTTCCAAGACCATACCTGGGAAGGTTCAACCCGTTTATAATATCAACAACATAATTGTCATAAAGTTTTGCATATTGATCATTCGGGTCGTTCGGATCAAAAGGGTATTCAACTTTTTTAGGGACCCTGTCAGGAAAGTATGACTTGCTGCCGTCTGAAAACGTAAGGTATTTTCTTTTGTTATCAGGGTCTTCTTTTGCATAATGTTTTTTTATAAAACTTCTTGTGCGCCTCACAAGATAAAGACGCATCAGCTCTCTCCAGTCATCGGTAAACTCGCTATGTTCAAATGCGGGAAGACTTCTCAGCGGTGTCTGATGCCTGGCCATAAACTCTATCTTGCCACCGATGCTTTCAATATAATTTTCCGGGCTGATTCCCAGATCCTTATCTTCCGGAATGAAAAGCCGAAGCTGGTTGGAAAGGTCAAGATAAGTTTTGTTGTATGGTGTTGCGGAAAGAAGGACAACTTTACTGTCATTTTCAAAAAGATATTCACGAATTGCGTTGTATCTTTTTCCTTTCCGGTTACGCAAATTGTGGCTTTCATCTATGATTACAAGGCGGTATCTCCTTAATATGGGCAGTATTTTTTGAACCATGCTTATTGATATGATTTTTGCTCTTAATTGATACCTGTATGCATAATCCTCCCACATGTCTGTCAGGTTTTTCGGACAAATAATAAGCGTTTCAAGGAAAAAATCATCTTCAAAAATTTTTGCAAGAGCCGTGGCAACATAAGTTTTGCCAAGTCCAACAACATCACCTATGATAACGCCGTCACGTTTATTCAAGTGACGAGCGGCAACAAGAACGGCTTTTTCCTGGAAATCAAGCAACTGCTTTTTAAAAACCTCTGGAATTTTAAACTCCGTCAATCCTGCTCGCTTTCGTCAATTATTTTTGCCAGTTCGTCAGATATATCTATACACCATCTGTCATTCCATCTTTCATTGAACCATTGCGATAATTTCTTTGAAGCATCCTGGTCAAGCACATCAATATTCAGTTCGCCCTGTTTTGCAAGGCCTGCCAGAGTTAAATTGCTGCTTCCCAGAAAGCCGATGACAGGACTGATATTGTCTTCTCTGAACATCAAATACAGTTTGGCATGAAGTCCTGTTTTTAAATAAAGCTTTACAATGACTTTTTTATCTTTTATCTGGCGTGAAAGCTTTCTTAACCCCTGTTCATCTTCCTCTGTAGGATATCCGATGGTTAACTGGTCCTTAAAATCTCTTGCCAGACCTTTTTTAATTTTTATTGCTTCCTGGTTATCAATAGAACCTTTTTGAACTTTTGAATAATATTCTTTTATTATGTCAAGAGATGGCTTTTGCATACCTATCAGCACACGGCAGCAATTATTATCCCCGCCATCCAGATTTTCTATATTGTCAGCTACTTCTTTCCAGCCTCTCAGGTTAAAATATCCTACGCAAAAATCTGACCTGTGCGAAACTTCCAAGGTATTTCTTAAACCTTCAGTTAATCTATTTTCGATATTATCGTATATTTTTGGCATATTGAATAACTCAAGACCTCGTTAAATGTTTGAAAAGGTATTATTATTTGAATTCATATTATTTCCTTAGGTGAATCAGCCTCCTTACCTTCATCTGTTTCGGCAATCAGGGAATCGATGGTTTTTCTTTTTTCCGTATCATGGTCGAATAATTCCTTTAGGGCGTATAAGGCTTCGTACCCGTCCGGATTTGTGGAATAATAGAAATCCCAGGCTAACTCGGTAAATGTTTCCAGATTACTCTGTGTTACACAAGCACGTGTGTAATAGGTAATGAGGAGTCTGAGAATATTTTCAAACTCATGGAAAAAGGCTAAGTCTGACAAAAGATCAATCCTTCCCGGATAATGTTCAAGACCATACACTATAAGAGATTTTAAATTTTGATTTGCCTCCTTAAAAAAAGGCCTTATAAGGGGCAGGTTGGGAGATTCCGAGTCACGCTCTTTTAAATATTGATGCAATATTCTGTCGGATAATTTCTTTTCACCCTTAAAAAATGCGACTAAATCCTTCTGGTTCTGATTTTCGGATCTGGCATTTCCTTCTTCTATTTCGTCATAGTCATCTTCCTCATTATATTCGAAGCCTATTTCCTCCAATGCCGCGATATAATTATCCGGCTGAGTGCGAAAGATTTCATTCACCTTGTCGATGACAATTTCATCCCTTAATTCTTTGTAATCCTTAATAACCGGCTCCTTCTTCTTTTTGCTCATTAATTGTATGCCTTCCTGTGTATCGACCTTTTGAGAAGTTCAGTGAACTGTTATGTCTTTGTTGGAACAAGCTGCTTGCAATTTCTCTTTTTTTCGCGCCCTCATTTCTTCAAGACCCAATAACGGTCCATCGCTGTATGTTTCCTTGGGAAAATGTTCCTTGAAATAGTGATAATAATCCCATAATAGTTTTTTCGATCTGTCATTTTCATAAAATCCTAATATCATACACAGTAGAGACACAACATATGCGTTTCTCTGATAATGTTCGATTATTTCAATTATTTCATTAGAGTAATTCTCCCCCGTCGCATGAATGATCTCTATGGCTATCTCTGCAAACGCATTGCGTTGCTGTTTTTGCAAACCTTTTATAATAAGGGGGATAGCGTCTTTTTTGCGCTCAAGCAATTTCATTTTTAATCTTACACAATTTAATTGATCAGGACCTTTGTTCAATATATTTATCAGTCCATTTATATCATCAGTTTTTTCAATAAGAATGGCTTCATCCCTCCCACGGTTGATCAGTTGATTCGTTATTTTCGACACCTCGATCGCCAGTTCAGGCATCAGCAAGTTGCTGTATAAAAAACGAGGCGCCGATATTTCATGAACAGTGTTCTTCTGAAAAAATGATTCGTTAATTGACGGCACACCATAATCAATCATGTCGCGTGAGGGAAGAACGGAATGGGAAACTTTTGAATTACGATGGTTATTGAATATGTTTTTCCCATAGCAGCATTTTTTATATTTTTTCCCACTCCCGCAAGGACATGGTTGATTTCTACCGACCTTTCTTCCCTTCATCTGATTTGATCCTCTGTTTATTTTATCAATTTCAACGATTGAATTTTGATGGAATTGTTCAATTCAAGGAACAATATACCTGACCATACTGGTACCGAATACCATCCTGGATGAACAGGACTTCAAACTCGGAAGGATTTTGGCTGCTTTGCCGGTTAACATGTTGCAAATAATTAATCCAAAATCAAATAATGGTCAAGGATATTCACAAATTAGCTTGCAACTAAGTAACTTCTTAATAAGTTCTGGTGTATCAAAAGGTGATATTGAGCCGAATCCATAATTTATTGAGAACTTACGCAACTAAAATCTTCATAACCAATTTCGAAAGCATGTTATTTGTCTTTGTTAATAAGAATCCGAAAAAAAAGCTATTAAAACAGGATAACACTTTTTTCAGTAAAAATATCTTGACAATGATCCGTAATCGATTTAAATGGACTAAAAAATATATTGTACAACTTAATGGTGGCCCTTTGGGCATAATAGGGAAACCGGTGAAAATCCGGTACGGACCCGCCGCTGTAACCCCGCTCTTTTCCCTTTGGGGAAAGAGAACTCTTTTAGCATA
>JAFDHQ010000172.1 GCA_019308685.1 Deltaproteobacteria bacterium | reverse complement strand
AAAGCCAACATTTGCGGATTCGGTTGATATTTTTATAATTTCGGATCTTTTTGGAACAGAGGCCATAAATTTTAATAAATTCGAAGGATTTTTTTGGTCATTTTTTTGCAGATATTTTACTATTTCACTTCTCAAAACATCCGTCTCGGCAATAGTTTTAATATTTTCAACAGAATCAATGTAAACTTTATTACCACGTTCGTCCATACTTAGAATGCCAGGTTCAAGTGTCATTTCAATCCTATATATTTTGGGCATATTTAAACTGATGACTGCTGTTGCCAAACCACAAACTGCAGTACCCACTAATATAAAATATTTCCATTTCCATATAACCCTCAGGATATCAATGAGCTCGATTTCGTCTTCGTAATGTTCTATTTTATGGCTCTCTGTTTGAGTTTGGTGATCTTCGTGCATTTTATATCTCTACTTTTCCGACCCCGGTTAAATGGTCTTAGAATTTAACTGGGTAAACAGGATTTACCCCGGTGAAGTCCCCTTTCGGGGTCTTCGTAGCAGAATTTCACTGGGCAAGCAGGATCTTCAGGATTTTGTTTTTGTTTATTTCCTTTCCAGATGAAAGGAAATAAAATCAATACAGTTGTCAGCAAAGAACAATTTCTTAAAATGGTCTTCCTTTACTCATTCTCAATCTGCTCTAATATGTTTATAAAATTATTAATTTGAATCTTGAACATTTTGGATGTGTGTGTAAACTTTCTTGCAACCAAACATTCTTTTTCCCAATCCAGCTCAAAAGCATAAGAATGTCGAAATTTGTGTCTAAAGGCACGAAAGTCATCTAAAAGCCGATATAATTCTTCATCAATTAATCGCGGTCTAAAACCAGATATTTCCAATTTCATACGCTTTAGCAGGTCTTTGTGCCAACTTTGTGGGCCCATGTCGTTTTCAAAAAATCGGGCAATGGAGCGAAAAATATTTTCACATCCATTGTAAAAATTATGCAACAGATATCCAATTGCTCCACGGTCTATGTAGGATATTTCTTCGGCTTGGAGATCAATCATTTTTTCTATTTTTGAAAATTCCTGTTCCAGACGTTCCAATTTCTCCAGTTCGTCATTTATGTCAGCTTTCAACAACTCAAGATTATAATTCATAAACTATTTCTCCTCTTGAAAGAATCTTATTTACAATAACAGGATGGTCATTTTTCGTATACAGATCAACAGGCATGTCTAAAATTTCTTCAATTTCGTGATGAAAATCCCAGTATTTATCGCCCGAAAGAGGCGTAACCATAATATCCAAGTCAGACATCTCATCATACCTATTGTCTGCAACAGATCCGAAAAGAATCACTTTTCTAATACCGAACTTCTCAAAAACCGGCCTCCCCTTTTCCAACAGCAAACGCTTAACTTCGGTCGACCGGATTTTCCTAAATTCGTGTTCTAAAGCCCATCTTTTTTTTAATTTAGTAAAGGTCATTATTTTATACCTTTCAAATAACATTTGTAAATGCTTTGAATGCCGTCTTTTAAGGCAATATTCGGTTTCCATCCCAGTCTTTTTATCTGAGAAATATCGAGCAGCTTTTGTGGCGTTCCGTCGGGTTTATCTTGATTTATAACGACTGCCTGCTCTACCATTCGAGAAACCTTGCTATATAATCGAGAAACTTCTTAAAATCATCCAGCCGATTTTGAAGAATATCATATAGCTGACGATCATCTAACTCCCAGTATAGATGAACCAGGCGATTGCGGAATTTTGCCATGTTTCTGAGTTCTTCTGCGAAATTCGAATCGTACGCCCCGGCTTCACACATTACAATAAAAGTATCGCCATAGTCATCTGGAACCCGATAGCCATTTCGAGCTATAACATGGCTACACATGTCGATGCAGGATTCGATGGCAACAATAAAATGATATTTTGAACTTCCGATTTTATCAGGATCTTTAAGAAATTCGCCGCAATGTAACTGACCGATAGACCTTAAGCGTGCAACACTCTTTCTGAGTTCCGATACAAGTTTAACCATTTTTTCTTGATCATACAGGGGCATTTGTCACCTCTTGCAAATATCTTTGCTGAAAGGGTGAAAAATCAAAATATTGCTTTAATATCCTACCTTCGAAGTCGGCTCGCATGTTCGGATTTTTGTCAATTATGACTCTACCAGCTCGAAAAACATTCTGGCTGAATGATATTGGTGCTTGATTGAGAATCCTTACATCTACCGGGTATTTTATTAACTTTTCCAGTCGGTTTTCCAGCTTCAGTTCAAAATCCAGCGTCTTGTTCAAATCCATGTCGGTAATGATACCGATATCTATATCTGAAAAGTGCCGTTTGGATATAAAAGACCCAAATATATAAACAGAGAAAATTTCATCATACTGCTGAAAAAAATGAGATGAAATTATTTGTATAACCTTTTCCTTCTCTGATCTGCTTAAAGTGTGACTCATAAATCAAATACCTATTTTTGAAAAAAAGGTTGATTCTTTCCGCACGCATATGAACCGAACAAATAGACTGCAATAACTTCGTCCTTGTTTTTAAAATAATCTAAAATTGTTTTTGATAGTTTTTTGTTCATTGAGAATTTTGAAAAATGTTTTGCATCACAATAGCGAAATCAAGATCGCTTAACGGTTTAAGTTCTTTTTTTGCAACGCTGCCGAATGAATAAAGTACTACAACATCGGAATGCTCCTTCACGACCCGGATTAGGTCAGGAGGCCTTTCCAATACATTGTTCTTCAATTTGATTCCGTCACGGATCATTGACTTCTTACTTTATCAATTTATACGATTTTTGTGTCGGATTATTCTTCCGATATTTTTTTTGCTGTACGTATAACTTTTATATAATTTTCATTTTTGAAATAGAACCCTGCATGGATAATATCCTCTAAGGTAGACAGGAATTCATCAAAGTCTATAATGCGATTTTTGACAGCCTGCATAATGATCCATAAAGTGCCGACCGGCTTCAAACCTGCCAATTCAGCTACCGACCGACCCTTAGCATCATCCATAAGAACTGTTTTGATTCCTTTTTCCTTAGCCAGAGAAATGACCTCTATTTCACCGGGATGCAAAGAGACCTTAATAGAAAACATATTTTTGACTTCTTTAACCTTCAGCCAACCCTGGTCAATTGCTTTCTCCACACGATAAGCATCTTTTTCTCCAAGGCGTTTACCCTCTACGACAACTTCCTGAAAAACAGCTTTTGGAATAAGTACCTGATTTATTGTAGTTTGAAGAAGGGCCAGCTTATCAGCTTTTGCCAGATAAATAAGCGGCGTTGCATTTGAAATGATCTTATCCATTCAGAGTTTTCAGATCCTTTTTCAGTTCCTTTAAGTCATAGCTGGTATAGATATGGGCCTTTTCGATTTCTTTTATCATTTCCCAAAGCGTCAGATTACAGTGTTGAGCTGCTTCCCAGATGGTTACTATGCCAGACTTGTAATCATCCAGTGAATCGCGTATTGTCTGCTCTTTTAAAGAATTGATCAGAAACAAGCGCAAAAGTGCCGAGCGGTCTATACCTTTCTTTGCCGCCATCTCGTCAATTTTATCTACATATTGGTCATCCAGGCGAGTGGTTACAGTTTTTGGCATCACTTACTCCTAACTGTTGTTTGTGTGCAATTGCATGCATTGCATACAAAATATCTTCAATCCCATAAAAAGTCAACCTTTTATGCCTTTCAAGTACCATTCATAAACATTTCGAATACCGTCTTTCAAGGCAATATTCGGTTTCCACCCCAGTTTTTTTATCTGAGAAATATCGAGCAATTTTTGCATAGTTCCGTCGGGTTTGTCTTGATCCCATCTTACTTCCCCCTTATACCCTACAACTTCGGCGACGATTGCCGCAATTTCCTTGACCGTGTGATCCTTACCACAACCAACATTAACTAACGGGGCACGGGTATCATTGAGAAACAGGTTTAAAGCTTTTTCGTTCATTTGGGTTAAAAAAATACAGGCATCTGCAAGATCGTCAACATGTAGAAACTCTCTTTTGGGATTGCCGCTCCCCCAAAGCGGTACAAAAGTTTTGGAGCTGGAAGTTGTTGTTTTGAGATTTGAGAGTGACGTTTTTAACCCCATCGACTGTTTGATCTCTTCGGAAATTGTACCGTATTTTTGTTCGTCTCTTTTAATGGCTTCCCAGTCGCTCTGATTTGCAAGCTTCGCCAAATGAAATTTTCTGATCAGGGCCGGAAGAACATGGCTGGTTTCCAGGTCAAAATTATCGTTCGGTCCATACAGATTGGTCGGCATGGCACATATATACTGTGTTCCGTATTGACGGTTGTAGGACTGGCACATTTTGATACCTGCAATTTTTGCAATGGCGTAAGGTTCATTGGTTGGCTCAAGCGTACCGGTTAACAGATAATTTTCTTTCATGGGTTGGGGGCATTCTTTGGGATAAATACACGAAGATCCCAAAAAGAGCAGACGTTTGACACCGGTTTTCCATGCAGCATGAATAATATTATTTTGAATGGCCAGGTTGGTGTAAATAAACTCAGCCGGGTAGGTGAAGTTGGCCATAATACCGCCAACTTTGGCTGCAGCGAGAAAAACATAGTCCGGTCGTTCGGTTTGAAAAAAAACCTCAACATCATCCTGTTTTGTGAGATCCAAATCCGAATGGTTTCGCACGATCAGATTTGAATAGCCATCAGCGTCTAATCTGCGGAACAAGGCCGAACCCACAAGACCGGTATGTCCTGCGATATATATTGAAGAATTTTTGTTCATTTAAGGCAAATTCTCAGGTTTTCAGGTTCACGGTTCATGGTTGGTTGTTTTGTTCTCTTCAAATTGTTCGATTTTCATCACGTTATAACCTTGAACTTTGAACCCTTTAACCGTGAACCTTTTTAAATTACATATTTGCTTCAAAGCTTTCCGGAACAGTAAATCCTTTTTGCTTCCAGATAGCTTCTCTCATACCATCTTTCAAATCATTATCAACCATTTCTCGTATCATTTGTTTAAAAGAAATCTTTTGTTCCCAGCCCAGTTTTCGTTGTGCTTTGGATGGATCTCCAAGAAGAGTATCTACTTCTGTGGGTCTGAAATAGCGTGGATCAATAGAAACCACAGTATGTCCCCGGCACAGTGTTCGCAGTTGATCACGACGATCATATTTCTTCAATAATTCAGTAGGCTGTATCTCATCGATTACTCCTATTTCGGCAATTCCTTTA
>JAFDHQ010000171.1 GCA_019308685.1 Deltaproteobacteria bacterium | reverse complement strand
TGCTGTAGTAAACTACTGCAAACGCCCTGCAACACAGAAGATGCGGTCAAAGGGGCAGTCCCGAAGGGCACAAATTTTAAAAATTTCTTTTATTTTCATACTCAGCAATATGATATGCCACAAAACATACACTCTATATGCTAACAGTATAATATAATTATATTTATTTAAACCTTTTAAAATTTGTGTGCAGTTTTTAGGTGAAATGCTTTGTTAGAAGAGTACATTGCAAAATAAACGATTTCAGTCTATTTGATATTTTTTACGCTTACGCCACAAGGTTGCCGGATCGATACCCAGAACTCGAGCTGCCTCTTCGATTGATTCGGTATGTAATAACACTTCATTGATATGAGACTTTTCAGCTTCTACGAGAGTTTGCATTTTAGCTTTACTGGCAGTTTTGGACTTATAATTTATTATATGGGGAGGAAGATCTTTAAGCATCAGTCGGTCCTTAGTCGATAGAATTATTCCCCGTTCAATGACGTTGATCAGCTCCCGAATATTTCCGGGCCATGGATAAGTCTTTAAAGCGTCTAAGGCCTGCCCGCCAATTTCTTTTATCGGCTTATGGTTAGCCCTGGCAAACTTTGATAGATAATGCTCTGCAATTAGCGAAATATCCTCGGGGCGTTCTCGAAGGGGTGGTAAATACAATTCAACTACATTGAGTCTAAAAAGGAGATCCTGGCGGAATAAACCCTCTTGAACCAACTCGTCCAAGTCCCTATTTGTAGCGGCAATAATACGGACATCCACACCAATCATTTGAGTATCTCCAAGCTTTTCAAATTCTTTGTGCTGTAAAAAATGGAGTAACTTTGACTGTACAGATGACGACATTTCCGAAACTTCATCTAAAAACACAGTGCCGCCGTCTGTCAATTCAAGCTTGCCTTTTTTATTACGTACTGCGCCGGTAAAGGCTCCTTTTACATGCCCGAATAGGTCGCTCTCAAGAAGGTTCTCCTGCAGTCCGGCACAATTCACGGTGATAAAAGGCCCTATATTTCTCGGGCTCCAGGCATGAATTAAGCCGGCCAGCACACCTTTGCCAGTGCCGCTCTCACCGCTGATCATGACGCTGGCGTCGCTGTCAGCCACCTGGCGGGCCATTTTGAGTATTTTGTGGACCTTTCGGCTTTTGGTAATAAAGTCACCCTCCCTCACGATGCCTTTGAGCCGGTCTTTTAAGGTTTCAACTTCCGACTCAAGCCCGTGAACCTTGGCGATCATTTGCATATGGTGAGTAATCTGTTCGGGTGTGAATGGTTTGGGAAGATAGTCAAATGCTCCCATCTTGATCGCCTGAACAGCGGTATCGATAGTGGCGTATGCAGTGATAATGACTACATACACTTTGGTTCCTGAAAGGATGATATCATCAAGCACTTCGAGTCCGTCTATGTCTGGAAGCTTCAGATCCAGAAACACAATTTCAGGTTTCTCCCGTTCGAACAGTTCAAGCCCTTTCTTGCCGTTCTCTGCCAACAGAACCGTTATTCCAGCATCTTCCAGATGGATCTGCAAGGTGGTCAAAATGTTCTGGTCGTCATCAATCAGGAGTACTTTTTTCATTGAATTCCTCACTGCCCACAGGCACCCAGAATGTAAAGGTCGTTCCCTTGCGCACCTTACTCTCTACGGTAATGTCTCCGCCATGCTGTTCTATGATCTCTTTAACGATAGCCAGTCCCAATCCGATGGCGCCGCTTTTTTCCCGTTCGGAAAACTGGGTAAAACGGTCAAATATTTTTGGCAAGTATTTTTCTTCAATTCCGGTCCCAGTGTCAGTACACCGGAAATAAAGCCTGTTTCCATGTTTGTCCACCTTCAGAGTAACTCTTCCACCCTGATCCGTATATCGCATTGCATTTCCTACAAGGTTCGTAATAACCCATGGAAATCGAAGAGAGTCAATGACAATGAAAGGAAGTTCCGGTTCAATGTCTATTTTCAGATAAATTTTTCTTTCTTCAGCCTGATTTTTAAGCGGCCTGAGACATTCATGAATGACTTTCCCTATGTCCAACAGTTCTTTGGTACGAGGTCTAAGCCGGCCTTCAAGTTTTGCAATGTCAACAAGTTCATTGATCAATGTCGATAACCTGAAGCAATCTTCTCTTGCCGTTTTCAGTAACTTTAGCTTTTTTTCTTCCGACAAACTGTTTGCTTTTTCATTGAGGACCCCTACACTCATCGAAAGAGATGTCATGGGCGTTTTAAGCTGGTGGGAAAGGTCGGCCACAAACTGGGCTTTGGCTTCTTCAGCCTGGCGAACCTTTAATTTTTCAGCCGTAAGCTTATCTGCGCTGAGTTGATCGTAGATCTCAAGTCTCTCAAACAGTCGGTTGAATTCCGATGTTAAAAATCCGATCTCATCATGTGATGTGACCGGAATTTGAGGGTACTCTCCTTGGCCTTCCTTGATCCCCGCAAGGCTCCGGGCTAATTTTGTCAGCGGTCGGGAAACTTTTGATGAAAGAATATGGCTGAAAATAATAGTAAAAAGCATTGCTGCCAAAAGCAGGCCCATGGAATACTGTAACGCTCTTCCGGCGATTAATTTGGTTTGCTGCTCGGCCGCCTCCATTGCTTTTTCATTGATTAAAACCAAATGATTAAGATCGGAAATAAAGGAAGCGGTTAGAGAAAGAAATTCATAGAATTGCTCATTAACTCCGATAGAGTTTTTATGGTTATCCATAAAACCAGAAAATAATGGATCATATTTTCCGTATTGTTCAGTTAAGTTGTCAATGATCTCTTTTTCACCCGGCTCGGTAATGTTGTCTCTGCAGATTGTGAGCAGAGATGGAATGTTCCGGTTTAACATAAAATCATGTTGGACGGTTAGGCTATCTTGAAAAAGAGCCATCAAAATCTGGTTACGATTCTCATCCATTAGCTGTCTTATCTGCTGCGCTGTCTGAATGCTTTTGTAGTTTTTTGACAGAATGTGTTCTGCACTGGAGCCAAGGGAACTTAAATGCACGTAATCCAGATATATGACAAAAAGCAGAATCAAGGCTGGAATAAGAATGATAATGAAAAATTTTGTTTTTATTGAAAAATTTTTAGTCATCATAAAATAACCGGGTTGTTCCTAATCTACAAACTTTTCATTTTGGCAACTGATTCTAAAATTATATAAAGAAGAAAGCAATACCAAAGGTGATGATGATCAGGGCAAACGCATTTGAATTATCATTACAGGGAGAACGCTTCCACGACGGTGTATATCTCTTTCCAACCGACTGAAACTTGTGTTTACCCTGTGATGAGGATGATGAAAGATTATCTCGAGATAGTGTCCATCCATAAATGAGGATTTTTGTTCAAGATCAAGGCATGCGAAAAAAATAACCACAGACATATAGTTGATATTTCGAGGATTATTTTTTGAGCATAACGCAGAGACTTGTCCGCTTCCGGCGGATTGGGCAAAAAGACCATTTATGGATGGACACGAGCTAGAAGATCACGCGAACTCCGCCAAGATCCTGTATGGAAAATGTATGTTTTTCTTCGGGAGCGCCGATAAAGATATTATTCACCGGCACATTGAATTCTTTGGAAACAGCCTCGATGATTTCTGAGCCGAACCTGCCTTTGCGAACGACCAAATCTGTTTTTAACATGGGATATATTTCATTGAGCGATTCCAAGCTTTTCAGAATCTGATGCTCTTCATTTTGCTCCGGATGGTTAAAGAGATGAAAAATAACCACTGATCTGCTCGATTCATTGTGGACGATATAATCGAAGGCTGTATTCAACCTGCTCAGTTTTCCGCCCCGAGCAAAGAGAATTACCTTCTGTTCGGTTATAGAGGTAATCTGATCGATCACAGTGGTTCGCCAGAGAAGAATCCGTGTCATTAAGTCGTTCAACATCTGTAAAACAGTTTTCAGGATAGGGATACGCAAATACATGAGCACAACCAGCAATACTGTGGGAACAAAATACTGCATGAAATATAAGAGGTTTTTATAATCAATAATGACGTTTCCCAGCATTCCCAGACTGGTGGCGGTTATGGCAACGAAAATAGTTATCCAGCCCGCACGGTATGTTCTTTTTAGCTCCTTGCGTCTTATTTTTAGAAGTATATTTCCGATACCGAACAGGGTCATGACCCCTAAGAAGGAGATGGTATAGACTCCTGCCAGAGAGAGCAGGCTCCCTCCGGTAACCAGAAGTATCGAAGAACAGAGAAGAAAAAAACTTAAAATGATACGATGAGAGGTACCTCTGCGGTTCTTTTTTAACAGGAACTGGGGAAGGACCTGATCCAGAGCCATCCGCTGCACAAGACCGGTGACACCCACAAAACTCGTCAATACGGCACCCGAAAGCACGGCGGCGGCATCCAGAACGATGATCATCTTGAATGTGTTACCACCCATGAGATGGGCCATCTCTGAAAGAAGATAGTCCTTGTGAAGGATAATTTTATCCAGAGGCAAAAGGTTAAGCGATAGAACAGAGATCATTGGGTTGAATATGGCCACGGCAATCAACATATTGCGCAATGTTTTGCGGAAAACACCCACATCCTGTTCTTCCACAAAATTAGCTGAACTTTCAAATCCGCTGATACCGAGCAAGGCCGCGGAAAAGCCCAAACAGACCGCAACAAGGAGATCTTCACCCATTGGCAATGTGCCGAGGTTCCCTTTGAAAATGTGAAAGTCAGTAGGCATGCTAACAAACCCAAAAACGCAAAAGGCTGTCAATGTGGACATATGGAAAATAAAGATCGTCAAGGCGACCACTGCGGATTCGGTAATCCCGATAATGGCCAGCATGGCAAAGAAGCCAAGAACAAAAATGGTCCCTTCAAGTACACTAAATGCTGGATATACGGTATGCAGATACTCAACAGCGGTTTTGGATGAGATGACAGCCGTAGCAATATAGGAAAGAATGGTCATGCAAGCTGCCATGGCGGCGGCAAACTTGGATGTGCTGTTAAGCAGGCAGTTATAGGTACCCCCGTTTAAAGGCAGCGCTTCCACAACCTCGGTATAAACCTTTTTATACAGGTAAAGAAGAAAAACAACCAAGAGCAGTACCACCGGCGCCAAAACGCCGGCGAAAACCGCGGCAATGGCTGATACGTATAGACAGGAAGAGGAAATATCGTTCCCGCAGATTCCGGTTGCAAGCCATTGATTCAGCCGTTTCTTGGGGGAAGATCCAAACAACAGTTCTTTGGTGGATGG
>JAFDHQ010000019.1 GCA_019308685.1 Deltaproteobacteria bacterium | reverse complement strand
CTTCCCAGACTGCGTTTCCGCTTGCATCAGTCATAAGCTCCGGAGTCCCGAGATGATCATTGTGGAAATAGTATATTTCGCCGCTACCAACGTCAACCCTGGCCAGCCGGCTTGTCCCCATATAAAGATATTCAGAAGTAATAGTACCGTCCGCCTGACTTTCTGCAATCAGATTCCCATCAAAGTCATAAAGAAAGATTGCTGTGACTCCATTGGCCGTCTTTATTACCCTCTGTCCAAGTCCGTTATAAACATATTCTCCGAGTATCGTCGAGTCCTCCTCCACCCGAACCAGCCGGTTGTTCTGATTGTAAGTGAGCACTCTATTTCCGATGCCGGTGATGTCGCCGTTGGCATCATAGGTATATGCCACCGGTCCGGTGATCTCCTGAAGCCGGTTGGTACCGGCAATATACGTATACGTTTCTGTATCATCATTCGTTACTTTCGCAATGCGGTTGCCGACATTATCGTAGGTATAGTTGATGGTACCGTAGCTTCCGTTTGCCGAAATTAATCGGTTTAGGGCATCGTAAGTAAAAGTTTTATCCTTTGATACATCATTGGTCACATTAATGGAGGTAAGATTGCTATTGGCGTCATAGGTGTAGGTCCTTTCTGTCTCAGCACCGGGATTAGTAACTATTGTGCGGTAGAGTTCATTAAATACGTTGGTAACCCCGTTTCCTGCACCCATGCTCATTTCCGAAGCGGGTCCGAACGGCAGATATGATAAGTTGTTTATAAGTGTGGTTGTGATTCCGTTATTTGTGGTTGAAACACCGGAAATTTTTCCTATACTGTTTCGCGTATAATCGACTGTCCTGCCTGATGGGTAAGTTGTCGAAATTACCCGGCTGCCTAAGGTAAAGGCGCGGTCTGTTGAATACGTATGCCCGTTTAAGGTAAAGGTCTTTTGTACGAACCGTCCCCTGCTGTCATAGCCAAAGGTTGTGCTCTCGGCCGGATCCGTCATGCCGGTTAGGCGGCCAATACCATATGTTCCGGTGTCATAGGTATAACCGATGTTCTGGGACGAATCCGGAAAACCGACATTCGTCAGCCGGTTCAAAAGATCATAAGTATACCCAACGGTAATCCCTTTGGCATCGGTTTTGTGGGTTAAATTGCCTGCCTCGTCATACGTAAAGGCAACAATGCCTGTATCCGGTGAAGTTGTAGAGATTACTCTACCCATATCATCATATTCATAGGTAGTTACATGGGATTGAGCATCGGTTACCGATGATTGATTGCTATGCATATCGTATGTATAGCCTGTCATCACGTTCCCCGGTTGCGTCATCGTAATCAATCGGTTCAAGGCATCGTAGTCATACGTGGTGGTATTTCCGTTGGGGTCGGTTACGGAATCAATATTCCCTTCACTGTCGTAATCGTACTGCGTAAAGGTGTCATCCGGGTTAATGATCTTGTAAAGCTTGCCAGGCATACTGTGGGCAGGGTCTTGATAGATCAATCGCTTCCAGTTGGTACGATTGTCTGTTGGATCATAATAGCTCTTTTCAATCATGTTGCCCTGGGCGTCATAGTTATAGGTGATATAGTTGCCTTCATGATCCATGCGCCTTGCCAATCTCCCGTAGACAGGATCATACTCGAATCTGCTGATCACCCCGTCTTCATCGGTCCTGGCATCGGGAAGACCGGCAGTATTATAACTCACGCTGGAGGTACTTGCGTCAGCCTGATGGGTGATCACCGTGATCCTTGCCCTGCCGTCATAAGTAAAGCTGTTGGACTGACTGTTGACATCCGTTGCCTGCCCCACCTGCCCGGCAGCATTATAATTTGAAAAATTGGTGCTTCCGATCAGGGGCCGTGTAATAGAAAGAAGATCACCGGTTGTCGCATCGTATGCAAAAGAAGTCGTATCTTCGTTTCCGGGCAAAGGTCCGTCAATGGAAAGTATCTGTCCCTTACCGTTATGCATGAAGGTGGTGATGTATTCATAAGGGACAATAGCCCTGGAAATATCTTTTGTAAACCCTTTTTCAATCACGCGAAAAAGCAAGGTCGTGGGATTCTCATTGGGGATAGCATTACCGTCGTCATCATAATCAAAAATGGTCTCTTTGTTGCCGCTGCCCAGAACACTAACTTCTGTCCGGGTCAACGGTACATTCATATCCGGATGATAGGTATAGGTGATCACCCTCTCTTCAGGAGTGCCAGAGGCGAGTATAACGGTTCGCGGATTTCCCCTGTCATCATAATTCTGGTACTGGTAGATCGTACCACCGATGGTCTCTGCTTCCACGAGGTTCATCTGGCTGTCATACACCCAGCGGATAACATTACTGTCAATGTAAGGTGCGCCTCCAGGTCCCTGCATGGCGGTTATCCGTTTTCGGCCGTTGATTTGACAGAAGGTATAGGAACGTATTGTGCCGTAGGCATCCGTTACGTTCACCTGTGTTTCATTAACATACTCGATGCTGACTCCATTACCCTGTACGCTAAAGTTGCTCACCGCGCGGTCTTGAGCATCAAATGTCCATGTATTGATGAGATGGCCCGATTTATCTCTTTTTTCGGTAAGATTGTGCACATCATTCGGATCTGAATAAGTATAATCAAAACCGGAACCGTCCGCATAGGTGACGGATGTCAGGTTCTGATTGGCATCGTATCCATAGGTTACCCAAATTCCAGAAGGAACGCCATCTGTAACAGGACCGGATATGGATTCCAAAAGGCCACCGGCAGTGTAATTGAAAGTGAGAACGCGGCTGCTGGATATATCGGTAACGGTTTGCAGCCGATTCTGGGCATCATAGCCCAGCACCAGACGGTTATCCTTTTCATCATCGATCCACAGGAGCTGCCCAGTGGCTGAAAAAGCGTATTTGCTCCCGTCCAGGCGATACCAGACATAACTGCCAACCTCATTCTTAACCTTGCTGCGATCGTTGAATTCACCCTTATAAACACCGGGAGTTTTTTGAGTAAAATAGGAGGCTCGGCCCGTTTGATCGACGATTTTGAGATATGTCTTGCCTGCTATTTCATAAGCTGGATCGAAAATTTCTGAATAAGTGTGAGACCATCCAAAGCCTAAAAAACCCGAAGAGCTGGATCTACTGTTATAGGTCGCTGCAAAGAAGAGATCCAGACTATGGGGGGAGGGAAAAACTATATCGGACCGAAATTCCACAGTGTTTCCGTTCAGAATCCGCATGGTTTTCCCTACCAGACCGCCGCTACCTTGATGTTCATCTGGAAATAGTCCGTAATCCACATCGACAGGCAGGGGAATCACCAGGAGTTCTACAATGTCCGAAGCAGTGCCTCCGGTTCCAACGGCGGTAAGGGTATAGATTGTGGTCTCGGTTGGAAAAACCTCAAATTGTGGTCTCGGTTGGAAAAACCTCAAAAGATCCGTTTGGATCAACACTTCCGATGTCCGGGTCTATGCGGATGTTATCGGCATTGATAACATTCCAGGCCAACGTGCTGGATTCTCCCAGCGCAATGGTCTGCGGATCAGCTGAAAATGTGACTTCCGGAGGCAGAGCAGAAGTTCCTCCTGAATTGATCGTTATCGTTACCGAAGTGCCGGGAGTTCCCCTAAGGAAAATGGTGATAAAGTTAATAGATCGTAATGTTATTTCTTTTTCAAAAACGACTTCGTTCCCGGTCAAAAAATTCCGAAGGGGAACAATTGTGGTATTGAAAAGGATAAATCCACCGCGGATCTGTTTTTCAGGGGTGTTTTTCCACCTTCCAATTTTACAATCCTTTGGGCCGAAAACCGTTTGATTGTCTGCATGGCTCAAGGAAGGAAAAACTAGACAAATGAACAACAAGATGAAGAGACAGCATATTTTTTTTGGCATGGTGAACCTCCGGATGATGTTTGATTCTTCAACACAAGCTCAATCTCGCGGGAATGTTTATGAGCAACGTCCATGCCAAAAAGAATATTTCTTTTAAAACAGTAGCATTTGAAAGAGATATTTCGATCCAAAACCAATCGCAATGCCTGGTTTGAAGCGGGTTCAGACGATCATAAAAAAAATGCTATTTTAAAAAAAATCAGAAAACTGTGCAGTGGTGCACAGTTTTCTGTGTGTTCTGATAAAGGGTGTGAAGCTGGAAATAGAAAATTCTTTTGGGAAAGGCTGCTTTTTAGACGTTGAATGAAAACTTCAATTTTGGGAAAAATAAAAAAGGCGGATAGCCGTTTTATCACTGCTATCCGCTTTTTTATATAGATGGGTTATACCGAGTTTATTTGGCCGGAGGCACTGGTGCCGGAGATTTTGCTTCCTTTTCTTTTGCTTTTAGGGTCGCAATCTGTTTATTCACAGCATCAATTTTTTGATTTATCATATCCGCCTGGAGGTCACTTGTACCGATTGCTGCGGCTTGGTCCAGATAGTATTTGGCGTCTTTTAGGCCGGAAAGGGTTGCTTTGCCGGCAGCCACATCCGCCTTGTACAAAAGAATCATGAGTTCAATGTTGGTCAAACGATTATTAGCAGCTTCAATGGAAGCAGATGTCACCGCATAGGAGAGCGCCTTATTTAAATAGCCCTTTATTCCTTCAAAATCAGGTATTCCCGGAACTTCCAGCAGTGTATCCGCCTTCTCCACATAATAATAAAAAATAAGCGGAAATACATCTTTTTTGGAATAAACCTCTTTTATGGTTTCAGGGAGCTGAACTCCGGGCAGGGTAATCAGAAGCTCTTCACCCATGGGAGCGAATCTTCCCTGCCAGATTTCAAGTGCACCTTGTTTTGCATTCATATAATATTTGGTTTTGTTTATCATGCTGTAACCGACAATAATTGCAACAAGTATAACAAGAGCTGCAATCATATATTTCATAGCCTTTTCCATAGGGTCGGAGACGGTGGTGTCGGTGTCAACGGGTGGTTCGTATGATACAGACACTTCGGGCTCTGCGGCTTTTTCAGCAGCGGCCTTTTCGGCAGCGGCTTTTTCGGCAGCAGCTTTTTCGGCAGCGGCCTTTTCGGCAGCGGCCTTTTCGGCAGCGGCTTTTTCGGCAGCGGCTTTTTCGGCAGCGGCCTTTTCAGCGGCGGCCTTTTCGGCAGCGGCCTTTTCAGCGGCGGCTTTTTCAGCGGCAGCCTTTTCGGCAGCGGCTTTTTCAGCGGCGGCTTTTTCGGCGGCGGCTTTTTCAGCAGCGGCCTTTTCGGCAGCGGCCTTTTCAGCGGCAGCCTTTTCAGCGGCGGCCTTTTCGGCAGCAGCCTTTTCGGCAGCGGCCTTTTCAGCGGCGGCCTTTTCGGCAGCGGCTTTTTCGGCAGCGGCCTTTTCAGCGGCGGCCTTTTCGGCAGCGGCCCTAATCTCCGCTATGTCAAATTTTTTCAGCAGCAGTTCCTTGATCCGTCGAATATCTTCTTCTGAGCCTGAGGCAAATGGCGGTGCAGCAAAACCTTTAAGATATTTTTCATCAGGGCTAACCGTATAGAGCTTATCCGGTTTCCATGTGTCGAATTTTTTATGAATGATTTCTTTGATTGAAACCTTTTTCTTTGCTTTGGGTGCCGGTTTTTTCGCTCTAGGGGCGGCTTTGGCTTTTGGAGCGGCCTTGGCCTTAGGAGCGGCTTTAGGTTTAGCGGCGGCTTTGGCTTTGGGGGCGGCCTTGGCTTTCGGAGCTGCTTTGGTTTTTGCGGCAGCCTTGGCCTTAGGAGCCGCTTTTGCTTTAGTGGTTGCTTTCGGAGCGGTCTTTTTTTTCGTTTTAGCGGTCGATTTAAGCAAACTGTCTTTTCCCATAAAAAACCTCTTTGAAATTGTTTATGATTTTATATATATAAAATTAGAAAATACCGTATATAAGAAACCATAAGTTTTGTAAACATTTTTTTATCGATGATATCTATGGGCAACGGCTCAATTTTGACAATCTTGTAAAAAGTCGAAATTCGACGGCAAAGTAAAAAGCTCCAAATTCAAGGCGCGCAAATCCTGAGGAATGAGGCGTACTTATAGTACGCTGCAATGATTCACCCGGTTAAATAAATACTTGGCGTGTTTATCCACTCGATGAAGAAAGAAAGAGTTTACCATAAGTCCATTATGGTATTATAAAAATTTAACTGGGCAGGGGATGCAGCGCAACGCAGAAGTTGGACTTTTTACGAAGCCGTCAATTTTTGTAAAGAAAATGAATAATAGCTTAATCTCAAAAAGAAACCATCTGATTTCAATCTTAAAAGGATACGGTTCTCTGCTCATCGCATATTCGGGGGGTGTCGACAGCTCTTTTCTTTTGGCAACAGCACATGAAGTATTGAAAAAGAATCTGGTTGCAATCACTGCAAAATCTCCGCTTCATCCCGAAAGGGAAAATCAGGATGCAAAAGCCTTTGCTCAAGAGCTTGGAGTTAAGCATATGTTCATACAATCAAGGGAAATGAGCCAGGCTGACTTTAAAGCCAATACAAAGAAAAGGTGTTACCTGTGTAAAAAATATCTTTTTGAAGATTTAATAAAGATTGCTTACGATCTGGGAATTAAGCATGTGGCCCATGGTGCAAACCTTGATGATCTTGAAGATTTCCGTCCTGGATTTGATGCCGCCCGTGAGATGAAAATCAAGGCCCCCATGGTGGATGCAGGGCTGACCAAGAATGATATACGTACGCTTTCGAAGAAGATGAACCTAAACACCTGGGATAAGCCGCCCATGTCCTGCCTCGCCACCAGAATTCCTTATGGAACGCAGATAACAACCGAAAAACTTAAAATGATTGAACAGGCGGAACAGGCCGTTTTGACCCTCGGGGTTAACGCCTGCCGTGTAAGATTGCACGCTAAGGTTGCCAGAATAGAGGTGTATCCCGGTGATATCGAAAAAATTTTGGATCCAGTGGTTAGATCGAGTATTGTTAAAAAATTAAGGGAAATCGGGTTTTCTCATGTGGCGGTGGATCTGGAAGGGTATGGGCAGGGGAGTATGAACCGAACTCTTTAGACCTAACATTTCTAAAAAAAAACCTAATTGTTCACAGATTTTTTGAAATCCCAAATTCCCATCGCAAAAGATCAATTAAATCCCAAATTCCAAGTACCAAATTCAGAACCCCTGACCTGTATACGTAATTTCAACGTGATATGAAGGTTTAGTCGTAATTTCAGACGCAACAATTTGAACATCGAACCCTGGTCGCCTCTGGCGCCGCCGAAGGCGGGTAAACATCGAACGTTCAACATCGAACGTCGAATGTGGAAGGCGCTTGGCTTTGTATTTATTATAAATGGTAGAATACATTATTCGATGTTCGACGTTCGATGTTCGGTGTTCGACGTTCATCTTTTATATGCCCTCAAGGTGTGGATTCTTCATTAAAATATGTTGAATCTGAATTTACGATAGGTCAGTAGCCCTGAAATTACAAATAAATCTAACAAATCAGGCACGGGTTTTGGCATACGCCAATGATGCCCGGATAAACTCCCGGAATAAGGGATGAGGATTCATGGGCCTCGATTTGAATTCCGGATGGAATTGGCATCCGAGAAACCAGGGATGTCCTTTGATCTCGACCATTTCCACCAGGGTGCCATCCGGTGAGGTACCGCTGATGACCAGCCCTTTTTCTTCAAGCCTCTCTTTAAAAGCATTATTGAATTCATACCGGTGGCGGTGTCGTTCCGAGATGTTTAACATGCCGTATGCTTTATAGGCAAGGGAATCCTTATTTATAACACATGGATAGGCGCCAAGGCGCATGGTCCCGCCCTTGTCCGAGGTTATGTCCCGTTTTTGCAGAGTTCCGGTCTTGCCGTCATACCATTCAGTCATCAGATAAATTACCGGAAACGGCGTATTTTTATCAAACTCCTGACTGTGAGCTCCGTTCATGTCTGCTGCATTGCGCGCAAATTCGATGACGGCAATCTGCATTCCGAGACATATTCCAAAAAACGGGACCCTTTCTTTCCTGGCATATTTTGCAGCACAAATCTTTCCTTCAATTCCGCGAGATCCAAAGCCTCCGGGGACCAGTATGCCGTCGGCGTCTCCGACAATCTCTCTACAATTGTTTTCGTCGATCTTTTCCGAATCCACAAACTTGAGATTTACCCGGCAATCATTGGGAATTCCGCCGTGACGAAGCGCCTCGTTCAAACTTTTGTAAGATTCGATCAAATCCACATATTTACCTACAATTGCAATAATAACAGACGATTTGGGCTCTTTGAGTCTTCTGACAATTTCCTCCCAGTCATTCAGATGGGGTGCTCTTGTCCAGATGTTAAGCTTTTCCACAATTATCTGATCCAGGCCTTCCCTGTGGAATACCAGTGGAACTTCATAAATACATTCCACATCTTTGGCTGTAATGACCTCTTCTACCGTTACATTGCAAAATAGCGCTATTTTTGCCTTGATTTCTCGGGGCAAGTATTTGTTTGTGCGGCAGAGGAGGATATCCGGCTGAATACCAATACTGCGGAGTTCCTTTACGCTGTGCTGGGTGGGTTTTGTCTTAACTTCTCCTGCGGTACCAATATACGGAACCAGGGTAAGATGAATATACAGGGCATTTTCCTTGCCCACATCCGTCCTGAATTGACGGATGGCCTCCAAAAAAGGAAGGCTTTCTATATCTCCCACCGTTCCGCCGATTTCGACGATGACAACATCCACGGAGTCCGCAACAAGTTTGATGCTTTGTTTAATTTCGTCCGTAATGTGGGGAATCACCTGGACCGTACCCCCAAGATAATCCCCCCGGCGTTCCTTGGTGATGACAGAATGGTATATTTTCCCTGTGGTAAAGTTGTTGTCATGACCCAATATGGCACTGGTAAATCGCTCGTAATGCCCGAGATCCAGATCCGTTTCCGCGCCGTCATCAGTGACAAAGACCTCTCCGTGTTGGAACGGATTCATGGTTCCGGGATCTACATTGATGTAAGGATCGAGTTTCTGTAGGGTTACGGAAAGTCCGCGGCTCTCTAAAAGTGCTCCGATGGCTGCAGAAGCAAGGCCCTTGCCCAAAGATGAAAGCACACCACCGGTCACAAATATAAATTTTGTTTTATGATCCATATACCGCCTCAGCTTCAGATTCAGGATCGCAACCTACTCATATAGTTTCTTAAAATCCTCAATAGTTTTTTGAACTTCATTCAGATCCTGTTTGTTTTCTTGTTCCTGTTCAGCAGGCGCAACCTGAGGATAGAGAGATTTCAGGTGATTTATATCAAAAAGTTCTTTTGAAAAAGAAGGATTTACCTCTAAATTTTGCACATGAATTTCGCGAACGAGAATTCCGTCCATAAAAAACTCGATACGCATGGGATACCAGGTACGATGCACCTTGTTCCATTCAAAATACCGAACCTCTATACGATTATCCTGACTTTCCCCGGCATTGTTTGCCATTATCCAGCGAAATGGTCTGAATGTGTCTTTATCCAACCACACTTGAGGAGTGGTTTCGTCCGGATATTGGGCGCCCAAGACATATGCCGGTTTACCCTGAAAGCGTCCCAAACTTGAAACCGTTACATCCACACCCAGAAGGGAAAGTTTGTCTTGAAGCATCTCCCTGGGTTTGAAAAGAAGTATGTCTTTATAACGATCATAACGGTTATCTGACTCATCGGTAATTTTTCCGTCAATAATGGTTACGATCTTGCCTTTTGATAGCACGTGAATCCTGTAAACATTTTCAGACAACGTGTCCGAACGGAACGTCTCCGGGAAAATGTACCTCAAGGTTTCACTGAGTTCAACTCCGGTTTTTTGCGGACTTTCATCATGAATGACCAATGTCTGATAAACAAGGAGGCTTTTGGCTTTCCCAAGATTTTGGGTCATTAGTTCCAGGATATAAGGTCCCGGCAAAACATAGGCATTTGTAGGAATAACAAAACATGTCGCCAGCGCAAAGCTGAGAAAAAGGACCAAAGATTTTTTCAAGTATTGATGCAAAGAAAACCTAGAGTATTTCATCTGCAAACGTGGCTCCGTCTCCAAGTTCCTCTTCAATTCTCATGAGCTGGTTATACTTGGAGATCCGGTCACTTCGGGACATGGAACCGGTTTTTATCTGGCCGCCGTTTACCCCGACCACGAAATCCGAAATAAAAGCGTCTTCTGTTTCACCCGATCTGTGAGATATAACCGTGGTGTAGCCGAACTGCTCAGCCATGTCAATGGTATCGAGGGTTTCGGTAACCGTTCCGATCTGATTCAGTTTGATCAGGATCGAATTTGCGACCCCTTTTTCAATCCCTTTCCTGAATATTTTGGGGTTAGTTACAAAAACATCATCGCCAACGATCTGGATGGATCCTTCCATCCGGTCGGTCATTAGCTCCCAGCCTTTCCAGTCCTGCTCGGCAAGGCCATCTTCAATACTAAGGATAGGATACTTTTCAACCAAATTTTCATAATAATCAATTAGATTTTCGGCACTGAGCTTTTTATTTTCTGATTTTAGGATGTATTTTCCTTTTTCGTAAAACTCGCTTGCAGCAGCATCCAGGGCAATTCCTATATCGCTCCCGGATTTGTATCCGGCAGACTCGATGGCTCTCATAATGAATTTTATGGCTTCTTCATGAGATTCAAAATCCGGAGCAAAGCCACCTTCATCCCCCACGGCAGTGCTCAGGCCTTTGTCTTTAAGTATCTTTTTCAGGCTATGAAACGTTTCTGCTGCCATCTGTACGGCCTGAGTTATGGATGTTGCGCCCACAGGGACAATCATGAACTCCTGTATGTCAAGATTATTGGCAGCATGGGCGCCCCCGTTTATTACGTTCATCATGGGAAGGGGAAGACATCTGGCATTAATTCCTCCAATGTATCTATAGAGCGGTAACCCATAGGCCAGAGCAGAAGCCCGTGCAGCGGCCATTGATACACCCAGAATTGCATTTGCGCCCAGCTTGGATTTGTTGGGCGTACCGTCCAGTTCAATCATGAATCTATCCAGTGCAGCTTGATCTGCTGCATCCATCCCCCGGACAGCAGGTCCAATTTTATCCATTATGTTTTTAACGGCGGTGGCAACGCCCTTTCCGCCAAACCGCTTTGATCGCTTATTACGCAGCTCTAAGGCTTCACGTTTCCCCGTGGAAGCACCGGAAGGGACTGCCGCACGCCCCACAGCTCCGCAGGAAACAAAGACGTCTGCTTCAACTGTGGGATTACCTCTTGAATCGAGTATTTCTCTGGCTTTTACATCAATTATTTCGGTCATGTTTCCCTCCTTTAATGGGTATTGTCATGGTTGAAACTCGTATGAATTTCGCATGTAAAATGAACTATCCCTATTTTGAAACGTTCGACGACATTGTTAGTTTTGCAGCTTGACAAGATAAAAATAAATGTTACTCTTCTATTAATAGTATGTCAAGAAGCGGGAATACGATATCTTCTTTTATTTTTTAACCTTTAATACAGTATATGGATCGGTCTTTTTCACATTATTATGCAAAACTCAGACTTTTATTCCAATGCTCATCTTTTTGTTGCAGCGATTAGGGTTCTTACACACCAGAATTCTTCACCTCCTTCCATAGATCAGGTTTGCCGGATGATATCTTTTTCTTTGGAACAAGGTAGTTTCATCTGTAAAAAGCTTAAAGAGATCGGGGTTGTCGATGTGGTTGAGGGTGGCTTTGGGGCCCGCCTTTTTATCAAAAACCATTTAAAAATAGAAGAAATTCCCAAAGGCAAAAAAGAGGACAAGCTCGAAGAATCACTTAAAGTATTTCAAAATTCCAAAAAAGATTTTACCCGGAAAATAGAATCTATTCAGGCCAAGCAGGCAAAAAAACAAAAGGATCTTTTTGCCGAACTGGAGAAAAAACTAAAAAAAGGCTCAAAAAAATAGAGAGCATTCCATTCTTCCGTGATGATGGCATAAACGGGATGCTATTAATAAACTTGTATTTTCAAGGTGATGTAAATTTTCGAGGTGTTATAATTATGAAACAGTACCAGGAGGCAATTGAGAAATTTAAAGAGGCGGTAAAACATAAACCCGAAGATGCCCAGATATGGTGCAGTTGGGGAGTGGCGCTTGTGGAATTGCAGCAGTATCAAGAAGCCGTTGAGAAGTTTCAGAAGGCTTTAGACGTAGAGCCTGAATTTGTTCCTGCTTTATACGGCTGTGGTTTTGCATTAACGGCTCTTGGCCGAAAGGAGGAAGCGTCTGAGAAATTTAAAAAGGCTAAAGAAATAGCTCCCGAAAGTGCAGGTTCAAGTTAGTTTCTCATCTCCTTAGGGTTGCAATCAGCCGTTTGGGTTCTTTAAAATAGCCAAATGCATCAATGATGCTTTTGCACACCACATGTGAAGATCGCAAGGTTTCAAAACAAGCGCCTTCCTCTTGAACCAACGCAATTCCCAAACGTGCTTCTTTTAGCATTAATCTGTCATTATTCCCATTACCGATACAAACCGTATGATCTTTCCCGATACTCGAAACATATTCAAGTTTGCTGTATGCTTGATCGTGTTTGGCTATTTTTACCAGCTTACAATTTACATTTTCTAATTCACGTTCAACGAATCCATAAGTGTCCGCTGTAATTACGTGAAACTTTAGATCTTTGGAAAGATCGTTCATCATCTCACCAACCCCGTCAATCAGCTTTCCATCAACAGCAATCGTCCCATTGTAATCACATACAACATGTTTGATCTCTAACTTTATATATCCTGGAATATCAATTATCATCATGAGTTCTTTCCTTGTTTGTTCGGGTATGTCATGGAACCATACGGGCTATCTGAGCTTTATTGTCTCAAGATATTCCTTAACAGTACCGATGGTTGCGATGAACATCCTTGAGCCGGTCATAACCGTGAATACGTCATCCACATTTCCGCATGTCCTGGCAAATTCCGGTCCTATTACAACTGCGGGCTCGGGTGCGTCAGGTTTTTGAGTCATGGCAGCCAAATACATATCCAGACGTTCTTTTAGTATTTGAAAATAATCAATATCATTGCCGATCATCATTCCGGTTGTTGTAGATATGCTCTGTGAAAATTCATGAACCGCCTTCCAGTATAGCTCTAAAAGCTGATTTTTCTGAGCACAGTTTTCCAAATAATATGATATGCTCCACCCAATGCTGATAATTTTCAGTACATGGAGTTCGTATTCAACCTTGCCCCGCTTGATGTCAGCCTCTTCCGGCAGATGTGCCATAAGGGTTTTAACGTCCTCACGGTTAATGGCAAAGTTAAACAGATCTTCTCCAACTTTTTCAACGCCTGTTTTTTTATCTTCTGAATGTTCCATTGTTACATGACCTCTTTGTTGGATTCAAATAATTTACCCCAAAGTTGCATAAAAAAGATGGCGAAGGGTTCCGAAAACGTCATGAGTATTGAACATAACCTGTCTCGGGTACCCCATATGAGGAATAAACAAATGGTGTTCTTAAGGACGAGCCGATCGCTTAACGCCTCAGACTTTTGCAACATTAGGGTTTGCCCATCGCAGTGTTTTTCTTAAATCAAATGACAGCGACTAAAAACAGCAATCCCAGGCTTGCGACCATAAGACCGGATATTGCCTCAATCAAATTCTCCATGGTAAGCGCCAGGCTGCCGTGTCCTTCAGCCATACTCAGAGAAACGGCTTTGCCTGACATAACCATCACTACGACGCATGTAATGGTCAGGGCCATACCCATAGAAATGGTAACCCCCAGCATAATACCCAATCCGACCAGTTTCATGGATAGGGCAAACAGCATGACCATCACCACCCCCGAGCATGGGATTACTCCGACCACCAATGCGGATAACAGAGGACCATAGAGATGGCGATTATGGTTGCCGTTATCATCCGGCTGACCGCCTTTTGCACTTTTTATCCATTTGTACCCGCTTTTGATCAGAATGCCCAGACCCAGACAGGCAATCAGACCAAAGCTAATCATTTGGGTGGTACGGGTCACATCTTCCAGTGTACCGGTAATACTTTTCTGTAAAATAATATGGATGATCAGCACAAACAGGATTCCTGACAAACCGTGAAACAATGCAATACAGCTGCCGAAAAACATGCCCCGAAATAATTTCGGACGCTGAGATAAAATATACGATACGGCCAGGGCTTTTCCGTGCCCCGGGCCGGCCGCGTGAAGCATCCCATAGGCAAAAGCAACCAACAAGAGAAAGGCCAAAGGTTTCACGCTATGGGTCTCCTTGGCCTCGCGCACCAGATCCGCCATTTTACGGTTGAGTCGATGCTGCCACCAGGTGATCATGGTTAGAAACGAGTTCTTGGCAACTGCATGCGTGGTCATATGACGGGCTTTTGATTCGGGTTTGGCGGTAAACGGATTTTGCGCCAAGGCCGGCTGCAGAATGACTACCATACAAACCACCCAAAGGGAAAATAAGAAAAACGCGATTTTCATGACTTTAACTTGAATTTCAGAAATAGTGCCCAGGGATTGACCATACCAAAATAAATCGAAGTGTTTTCATCTTTTTTGACAGCGCTTTCAATCACAAACCCATCTCCATTCTCGACCCGTGCGGGCTCTTTTCGGGCAAAGAAGATGGCGGTGTAATATGTTGGATCATATGTGGCGATGACGACCTGTTTAAACAACGGGTTGGCTTTTACATGGCACGGCACAAAAAAATGATAGGAAAGCTTTCCGTTTTTTAAAACCGCGTTAAAATTTTTGAACCACTTGACCTTGAAGGACTGACCATTGATTTTTACGAAAATAAAATAATCGTATTCCGCGATATATGAAAACGCTTTTTCCTTCACTACCAAAACTTCGGCCGGTTCCAATATGCTGTTTTTGTTTTGATCGAAATCCATAGCGATCATGTTGCTGAACATCTCGTCAAAATGCCATTCCACCTCAAACCCTGCCAGGCCCTGGTTGTCAAACACGATTTTCAATCGCTGGACAATAAATACATGGGGATGGGCCATCACATCGGAACCCATGAACAACACATTTAAAAAAAGAATCAGACATAATACCTGCTTTCCCACACGAATCATATGCATTTAACCATCAGCGATTTTATCCTATCGTTGCATAAAAAATATGGATCATTTATTCATAAGAGAACGCTTCTTGCTTTGCGATACTTATGACACAAATAACGTGCAAAGTCCAGACCCGGCCTCACCGAGGATAGGGCTAACGCGTGCTAAAGTCCTTCAAGCAGTCAGTCGGTTTCCAAGAGAAACACGCCGTCGTTACGCTGCATTGAAATCAAATGTGCGTACCATGTCATCCCAAGGCCAAATGTAAAATCCTCTGACCGGTAAAAGCTGTTTTGGTAGTGCTGTTCGGATGTGGGAAGGTAAATACCGATGCTGGTGAAGAGCACCGGATTGTTACGGGAAAGGAATGTACGAGAAAGCGGCGATACACTCTTGATGTATAGCCCGGATTTAATCAGCTTAAAGCAACCCCTTACCGTCGATACAAAAAGAAAATCATGGCTTTTTACATATGATATTCAGTCAATGATATAAAGTATAACAATATAGGGGAATAAAACACTGAATATTTCTTTCATCTTAAAAGCTTCCCTGCTCCTTTTTTATTAACTGGTTAATGTTTGCAATAACCACCTCGTGAAGCTTTTCCAGGCCGCCGGGTTTATCCGCAAAAATAATTCGACTGATGATGTCTTCACCATAGCTGATCTGCCCGTTATATTCACCATACGAAGCCAGTGCATCCCCGGTGATCAGATCGATTAACTGGCTGTAGACGGTTGTTGTACCGATATCCACGGCAATGGCATAGTTCCGATCCGTTGTATCTCCCGGCTGAATATTGATAATATGCGTCTTTCTTCCGGAATGCACGGGCCGGGCAAGTGTCGCCGTCACCCTGAAGTCGTCGGTTCTTAAAATATCGGAAATTTTGCGGATGACAGGAAGCTGAACCACCAGACGATGTTCATCATGTTTGGCTTTCAGAAAGGAGATCAGTCTCGTGACATCCGGCAGATTGTCCTGTGGCGTGGGCTCGGGGAGTTCCAGGTATTTCTTTTCAACGGGCGGCATGAAAAGACCTTTTTCCTTTAACTCTTCCAGATTCATTTCCCAGATTTTAGCTTTGCGTCGGGGCGTCTTTTGCAGGTTAAGAACGCTGATATCCACTTCCGATTCTACGGGAATGCGAACCACGAGGTCACTCCGAACCGCTGCCAGACAGGCCTGACTATAGCCTTTTTCAATATCTTCTTTGCTTAATTTTTCAGTTATGCCTCCCTCCACACTTCCATGTTCGATAATCACACGGCATTTTCCGCATACCCCCTCTCCGCCGCAGGAAGCATTAATGTGGACGGCCTGCTTCCATGGCGGCACGGATCAGGTTTTCTCCATGCATAACGGTTATTTCTTTGTTGTGGGGGAGAAATTTGATTTTATGTTTGCTCATTATCGATTCCATCTTAAATTGTTAAAAGTGCTTCCTCGCCGGTTAAAATCTCCGTGAGCGGAACTCCCCAATACTTGACTTCAATGTTAAGTTTTTCTAAAGCTTCTGTTACGCCGAGTTGTTCCGTACAGGCTTTGCATGCGGTGATATGAACCCCTTTGTCCAAAGCTTCCTTAACCTTTTTTTGAATATTGGCATCTTGGCTCACCAATTGAGCCGTTGCACCCCAAATAATAAGGGTGACTTTTTCCCACCAGCCATGAATCAGAGAATTTACGGTATACATGAACACCATTTTCTCGGCGGTAATGGGATTATCATTGGTCCATAATACATAAAGATGTGTTTTTTTACTCATGGAACACCTCCCTTTTTATTTCCCTTCCTACGGAAACATCCAAAAAACAGTAACCATCTCGAACCACCCGATCGTTGAGTTGGAGATGAATTGCAGAAGAAAAAATTGGACCATCGGTAACGACCGTGTGGTATTCTCCTTCTTCTCCTGAAGCATCGATCCCGGTTTTCTCCATATCTATAATCACCTGTTGGTCCAGTGTCCTGCCTAAAAAGCTTCGGCTCAAAGCACCTTGTTTGATGACGATGATGGTCGCCTTGAAACCGAGTTGTAAAAATTCATTCAGAAGATCACGCCGTTCCCTTTTCCACAGCGGTTCATATGGCCGTATGTTCACCGATGAACAGACTCGCTTTACCCATTCAAGATGAGCGTCTAAATCGATATCGCCAAAAACGCCGTAATCGACACCTTCTTTCTTGAATTTTCGAATCACGGAGAGAAAAGTCGATTCATAATCGTCCCAGGAGGCTTTGCGTATAACGAGCGGGATAGACAATGCTTGCGATTGGGTTTCCAGAACGCTCAATGGTAGTCCGTGAGCCCGGCTTCTGTTCTCTTGCTGTGTGAACATGGTCAGAAGGTGCTTGGGTATCCCTCCATTTTGAAGTGCATGATAGAGCGCCAGACTAGAGTCCTTCCCGCCACTCCATGAACAGAAAAAATGTTTTCCTTTAATGGTATTCATAACATGTTAGAAAGATGTTAACGGTTGTTCGGTTCGGAATGTCATTTTGCCTAAAAACTTATTACCATCCTCAACTTGTGACAGAGACCATCCTCTATGTATCAATTTTTTTTTAATCAGTCTGTTGATAAAGCCATGCCCAACAATAACAACCCTTTGATTTTCTAATAGGTGTGACTCTATGTTTTCGATGATTTGGATTACCCTTTGCTTTGCATCTTTGAATGACTCGCATTTTTTTTTCAGCCCAAATAACCAAAGAAACCTGGATAATGCCATCCAGAATTTGGCCCTCATTTTGATTGCAGGGAACTGAACCAATGGAACCTCTGCCTCACAAAAAATTGAATTTGGTATGATTTTTTCACCAATGAGCTTACCTGTTTCCATGCTCCTTTTCAGATTGCTGGTTAAAACGATTTTTTCCTTTTTCATCCGAGGCTCTATTTTAATGATACCGGAGTCATTATAACGTAACACCCATGATGGGAAATCATGACCGGAAATGATTTCATTACCGGAAACCATGGGTTCTGCATGACGATAAATGACAATTTCCATTTCTTCTTGAACCCGAACGTCAGTATTCAAAAAGCTTCCACTACAGTTTTAAAAAGTGAAAAACTTCACAAAATAGTTAATAAATTATTCACATATATTGCAATCATTCAGGGTTATATACTTAAACAGTTACCGGGCCAGACTTTCTAAAAATTGCTTGTAAATCCGTTTTGATTCCACAGGTTTTTCAACAAAAGGCAGATGTCCGCATTCCTTGAAAATCACCGAACGACAGTTTTTAATGCCATTCTCAAGCGCTTCAACAGCGCTCCGGTGCACCATACGATCTTCCGCGCCCCATATGGCCAATGTCTGGGCACGAATTTCCGATAAACGATTATCTAAAAGATTCAAGCCCCCATCCATGATGTCGGTGATTAACTTTTTCCGTAACGCATAAACCCGCTTACCCTCCCGGGCAAAGTATTCTTTAAAGTGGCGGGGAATTGGGGGCGGATCGAAGAAAAGAAAAGACACGAGCTCGTCAAACTGCTCCGGCGTCTTATAAAGCAGCACATTGCGGCCTTGAGTGAGGTAATGTGTCCAGGCATCGCTGGGTATTCGAGTCGTTACACCCATTGAGTCCATTAAAGACAGGCTGAGTATGCGATCCGGATATTCACTCGCGTAATATCCACAAACATATCCACCCAAGGAAATTCCGAACAAATGAAATTTGTCGAGTCCGATGGCGTCGACAAAACGATTCAGGCGATTCACCTGGCTGGGTATGTCATAGCATTTAAAATAGATCGGTATGTTTTCTCCAAACCCCGGTAAATCAGGAGAAATGATTCTATAGTAAGGGCGGAATGCAGACAAAAATATTCCAAAACGATCCTTGTCAGCTCCGAAGCCGTGAATGAACAAAATGACTTCACCCCGGCCGCCGGCCAGATATGCCCAGCGATGGTCGTCTACCATCACTTCAAATCGCTGGACGCCGGAATACCAGCGACATCCATGCCTCACACATTCCATAATAAACGCCGGTAACGGCACATACCTTACGAAATATTTTATGAGTTGTATGGCAAAAAAGGACTGCAATCGTTGGAATGCCGTAACTTCGCCATTTTTCGATAAGATGAACGCGTGTTGTTTTCTCATAAAATTTGACTTTCATGGGATATCAAATTGAGTGTTTTTTCCTCTGAAAACCAGGACCGGACAGTTGGCTTTGCGAACTACTTTTTCGGTAACGCTGCCCATAAGCATGTGCGAAATACCTGTTCTGCCGTGGCTGCCCATCACAATCAAGTCCATATCTTTTTCCGTGGCCTCTTTGATAATTTCAACAAAGGCCTTGCCCTGCCTTATCACGGTTTCAACCTTAAGGGTCTCTTTGATGGGTTCGGCTAATTTGTTTAGCGCTTCATATGCGTGCTCCTCCATTTTTTCCGAAAGTTCCTGAGGCGTGAAAACAAGGATCTGGTAATGCTCAAATTCATGAAGATGCTCCACGACGTGCAGCAGCAGCAGCTCAGCATGATGATGAGACGCTAAAAAGACCGCGTATTCCAAAGCGTTAGCGGAGATCTCCGAGAAATCTACCGGGCATAATATTTTTTTGATTTCCATTTTAAACGCTCCTTTTGATAAGCGATGAATAAAATTTGAGTGGGTTTAATAATATGAACTGTTTTCCAGAAAATAAAACAATAAAAAGGAAAGAGAAACGCTTTTCTTCAAATGGCCGGGCGGAATCCGTTATTGAGGTCGGAAAATTTTCGGGGGTAAAGGAATTGGACGGTATTCCACAGGGATGGGAGCTCCTGACGTTTAAAAAGATCAAAAAGCATACCCGATACACACGGGTGGTTGATGAGGGCATACGGGTTGTAAAAGCAGTCAGCAACAGTTCATCCTCGGGCTTAATTCGAAAAATCAGCATCGATCCCAAAGAATATCCGATCATCACATGGCAATGGAAAATTACCAAGATATTTGAAAAAGGGGGTGTCACAAAAAAACAGGGGGATGATTATCCTGTGCATATCAAATCTTTTGAGCATCATATTCAATCCACACCAGGCGAATGAAAATTCCTTCACTCAATAGTCATTTATTTTCATCAACTTGTCTCTTTATACTGCAACAGACTCATAAATTAAAGTGTGTTATGAGTCGGTTGTTTCCGTATCTTCTTCGGGTTTTTGTTTCGGACCCTTGGCGATCTCTTCGACCGTATTGTAAACGGTTTTGAAGGTTTCATGGAAACCGCTGGGGCCCACCCGTCCGGTCTCAATAAATTTAACGACAATTTCTTTGGTTGCTCTGAGAATCAATTCGTCGATCGAGCTCATATTAAACTCCTTTTTTATATTAATTTTATTAATTATTTTGATCTGTTAGCAGATAAAATTGCAGGTGTCAAGATTCCCGGACGCCACTTTAGGGGCAGGGGGGATTAAAAAAATTTAATGGTCTATTTGACACAGAACGTATTATCAATTATTACAAGATGTAAATACAGAAATGGCCTCTCGAGTTTTACATTCTGTGAAACGGAGAAAACAACAATGTCACCGGTGAATGAAAAGAATATAAAACATAACATTGAAAGTCCGGATACCATTAAAGCCGACATGCTGGAGTGCATAGAATATGAATTTAAGTCTCGAAGGGACATTGATATTGTCATTCAACAGCCGGAGTATACCTCGCTATGCCCCATTTCCGGACTTCCCGATGTGGGCTGTATCATCATCAAATACCGGCCGGATACTAAAATCGTTGAATTAAAATCCTTAAAATATTACCTGTTGCAATACAGAAACGTGGGAATTTTCTATGAAAGTCTGGTCAACCGGATTCTAAATGACCTGGTTTCCGTTCTGGCACCCAAGTTCATGGAGGTTACCGGAGATTTTACCGCAAGAGGCGGAATCACCACGACGGTTACCGCAGTATTTCAAGGGAAAAATAGTGAATAGAAAAATGAAAACTCTTTATATAAAGACTCATATGCTTGCATGGGTTTTGTTATTGTCCCTTTGTATCCCTCTGATGACCGGATGTTCTACTTATAACCACGTGAAAAAAAAGACAAAGATGATTATTCGGGATTATAAGGCCCCGGATGAAGATTTGAAAAAACGGGTGGGTATTGCGCTTTTTAAAAACAAAACGCCTTTTGTAAATAAAGGATTAGAAGAAAACTTCGTTAAAGATCTTGTGGAAACCATCAAGACGTCATGCCAGGATATCCTTGTGTTGGAGCCTTATGATCCCGGATATCCGGATTATCTTGTAAACCTGCCCAGGAAGACGTCTGGATTGATCGACAATTTTGATCTGGCCAAAACCGGCAGGTATCTGGGGTTGAATGCAGTGGTAACCGGAGCGTTAATAGATATCAGACTTCATAAAAAAGCGCGAGGAATGCTGTGGTTTAAAACCGTTCATGACGTTGTCCAGGTTCAGGTAATGACCGAGGTATACGACACCCTGACCGGCGCAAAACTGCTTGATAAGAGTTATATTCACGAAATCCAGCTCGAGGACGTATTCTATGACTCAATAGACCGGACCAGTGAAATCAGCACCCATACAATAAATGACGCGTTGAAATTTATTGCCGAGGATATGGGAGAACAAATCTGTGATGCCATCGTTTTACAGCCCTGGAAAGGATACATTACGTCAACCTTTGCGGAAAAGGTTGTCATTTCTTCCGGGGAAAAAGTGGGGATAGCGCCGGGTGATATATTTGAAGTTTATAACTGTAACGGCGTATTTACGGGCGTAAAAAAGCATCAGTTCTTTGTACCCGGTCTTAAGACCGGCGAGATAAAAATAACAAAAGTTTATCCGGATCGTTCCGAAGGGGTTCGTTTCTCAGGCCAAAATATAGCGCCGGGCTGTTCCATTCGCCCCAAGGATTGAACCTATGTTTTCACCCGATACACAGCAATCGGTTCATTGATCCCCTTGACCGTTGCTGAAGGCAGGGTTTCAACTTCTATGTCGTCGGGAAGTTGTTGATACGTGGATTCACTGATAAGTATTTCACCGCCTCTTGCCATGCCTTGTAGCCGTGCGGCGATATTGACCGGCATTCCGATGGAGGTAAACTCCTTGATCCTCAATGATCCCAAAATTCCGGAAAAGACTTTTCCGGTTGAAATGCCTATGCCGATTTTCAGCCGTAACCCATTTTTTTCATAAAGTTTATCGTCGATCTCCTTTGCTCTTTTTTGCATTTTAATGCCGGTTTTTACCGCTCTGATCGCATTATCTTTGCATTCAACCGGAGAGCCGAAAACCACCATAATACTGTCACCGATATGCTTGTCCACGGTTCCGTTGTTTTGGTAGGCGATTTCACCCAGGGGGGTAAAATAGTCGTTGTTCAAAAAGGCCGCAACCTTATCCGCCGGAACCTGCTGGGACATCCGGGTAAAATTTCGAATATCTGAAAAAAGGATCGATACTTCCTGGGATGTGGGTTTCAGAGCTCCGGGTGATTTTTTAATCTTTTGATAAACCGGTTCTGAAACAAACTGCTTCAGTCGCTTTCGCACATTAATGGTGTGGAGCTTGGCCCTGAGTTCAATATTATCAAAGGGTTTGGTCAGGAAACCGTCAATCCCCTGGTTTGTGGCCTGTATGGCTGCTTCCATGGTTGCATATCCGGTAAGAATGATTCGCGTAATTTCGGGATTCATGGACCCGATGACGCCAAGTGTTTCAAGACCGTTCAATCCCGGCATTTTGTAGTCCGAGATCACCGTTTCCATATCGAGAATGTTGTCTTTGACGAAAGATATACCTGCTTCGCCGTTTTCTGCAGTATAGGTTCTATAGGGCTCGCTCTTGAGTGCACGAACCACGGCACGACGAATTCCTTCTTCATCATCGATGAAAAGTAGTTTTCTCATTGGATACTTCCCGCTTTTGTAGTTCCTGCTATGCCATTATTTTATATGACATAAAGGGTGAGGTTAGCGTTCCGTGGTGAAATCAAAACCTATCCCTCCCACCGGCCCTTAGGCTTGATCAGGATTTTTTTCATCAATTTTCGTGCCAAATCCACAATTGTGTTACACCCATTGGAATATTAAGGGGGTTTTTTAAGCGCAATATATTGGAATACCCTTATCCCATGGGCATTTGAGAACATTATTATTTTTTATGGATAATAATTTTTATTTAAAAATCATATGAAGAAGAAGGGAACCGGAAAGGATAATGCACAGAAAAATGTTCATGCATACACATTTTTCTGTGCAAATACGGCGCCTCTCGATAATAAAAAGGGCTATTCCCGGATGAAAACTAATTAGTGTGCATCCATAAATGGCCCTTTTCCGCAATCTCTACGCCTGCCCTGTGAAATGCAGAGCCTATTTCTCTGGGGTCAATCTGCGGAATAACTTGTGCGGCGTACCACTTGTACGCCTCCGCGTAATTCCTTGATTTCCTTGACCTTGCGAAAAATTGCTCATTTCTGCATTGGAAACTTAAAGTCAGCCAAATATGGATTTGTGGATGTGCACTAATTTGGGTTTGACATTATTTTAGTCTAAAATTATAAATTGACGAGGCTAACTTGATCGTAAAGGGATTCCTTTTTTTAGAACGGCAAAGCCGCGTTATATAGAATCGCGAAGCGATTGTATAACTTGATAATACGGAGGAAAGCATGGCATTCGACCCTGAAAAAGATAAAATTTTAAACAAATGGAAATGTGAAGAAACCGGTCTTGTTGTTTCGATCAATCAGTATGATGAGGGGGAACCCAAAGTCCAGATCGGCCCCCGGATGTTTACGAGAAAAGACGGAGGAGAGTCCCAGCGAAGGGCGGGTCGTCTCAGCATAGAGGATTTGATGTGGTTTTACGAGATTATTGATGAGGTAAAAGATACACTTTCAAGCCTGGCAAAACCCTTATGATCGGGGCAAATAAATCATGCAAGAAGGTATCGATCCTTTGGTAATAAAAAAAGTTGAGGATTTAAGGAAAGCGCTTCACCGGCATAATTACCGGTATTACGTTCTGGATGATCCGGAAATATCGGATTCCGAATACGACCGCATGATGCAGGAGTTGATAAAACTGGAGACCGACTATCCGGATCTTTCGAGTCCGGATTCGCCCACGTTGCGGGTTGGCGCTCCGCCCCTTGATAAGTTTGAAACTGTGGTGCATTCCATTCCCATGCTGAGCCTGGATAACGGGTTTAAAGATTCGGACATCATTGAGTTTGACCGTCGCGTAAAAAGAAACCTCGATACGGACGGTGACATTATCTACACGGCCGAACCCAAGTTGGACGGTGTTGCCATTGAGCTTGTCTACGAAAACGGCCGGCTGGTTACTGCATCCACCCGAGGCGATGGTTTCAACGGTGAGTTGATTACATCAAACGCCCGGACCATCCGATCGGTACCCATGGTTCTTGAAAGCAAAGAAGATAAAAACATTCCCTCATACCTTGAGGTAAGGGGAGAGGTTTTCATCCGAAAAGAAGGGTTCAAGCGGTTAAACGATGAACGTCTCCAACAAAATTTACCGCCGTTTGCCAATCCCAGAAATGCAGCGGCCGGATCTTTAAGGCAGCTCGATTCCAGAATTACGGCCAACCGTCCTTTGGAAATATTTTTCTACGGTATCGGTGTGGTCTCGGATTTTGATATGGAATCGCACGGGGACATCCTGTATGCCTTGCAGGCGCTCGGGTTTAGAATTAATCCGAATATCAGATGTAAAATCACCCTCAATGAAGTCCTTGATTATTACCGGGAACTTTCCGAAAAGCGTCATCTTTTGCCCTACGATATTGACGGTGTGGTAGTTAAAGTCGACGGTATTGGATTGCAGCAGACTCTCGGAGCAACCTCCCGGAGCCCGCGATGGGCCATCGCCTATAAATTTAAAGCGATTCAAGAGACGACTCGGATAACCGGCATAGAAGTTCAGGTCGGAAGAACCGGCGTGTTAACGCCTGTGGCGCATCTGGTTCCCGTTACTATCGGCGGAGTCCGGGTCAGCCGTGCAACCCTTCACAACGAAGATGAAATAAAAAGAAAAGATATAAGAATCGGCGATACGGTTCTGGTCCAGCGGGCGGGAGACGTGATTCCCGAAGTGGTTAAGGTGATCGATTCCAAGAGGACGGGACAAGAAATACGGTTTAAAATGCCGCAACATTGTCCGGTATGCAATTCTTCTGTGGTTCGTGCTGAAGATGAGTCGGCGCTTCGGTGTATTAACACGACCTGTTCCGCCCAGGTCAAAGAACGAATCAAACATTTCGCATCAAAAGGCGCTTTTGACATAGACGGGCTGGGAGATAAACTGGTCGAACAACTGGTAGATAGGGGATTGATTTTTTCATATGCGGATATCTTTGGGTTGAATGAAGATACGCTAAAAAACCTGGAACGTATGGGACAAAAATCTGCCGCAAATATTGTAGACGCTATTGAAAAAAGCAAGCGGATTACTCTGGATCGTTTTATTTATTCTCTGGGAATTCGGCATGTGGGGGAACATGTGGCCGGCATTCTTGCAACAGCCTTTGGAAGTCTGGAAGAACTTATTCATGCGACACGAGATGATCTTATAGCGATTCAAGGGGTGGGACCTGTTGTTGCCGAAAGTATCGCAGACTTTTTTGAACAGGATGAAAACCGGAATTCGGTAAACGATATTGTGGCCGGCGGGGTTCAAATTTCAGGAGAAACACCTCGAAAACCAGGCGGACTGGAAGGAAAGGTATTTGTTCTTACCGGCACCCTTGAAACCCTGACAAGAAGCCAGGCCAAAGAGATTATCGAGACGGCGGGAGGAAAGGTCACCGGTTCCGTGAGCCGGAACACGGATTATCTTGTGGCAGGCACATCACCCGGATCAAAACTCAAACGGGCAGATGATTTGGGTGTGGATATCATTGACGAGAAAACCCTGAAGAGATTGACCATTGACCAATGAAGATCCACAATTAAAAATCATCAATCATCAATCGCCAATCAAAAATGGGGGGGTACATGGAAAACAAAGTCAGAGCTCGTGCCGTGATCAGTGGCAGAGTTCAAGGCGTCTTTTTCAGGTTGGAGACAAAAAAAGCCGCAGCCAGATACGGTGTTTTCGGATGGGTGAAAAATCAACGGGATGGAACCGTTGCTGCCGTTTTTGAAGGCACTAAAGAAAATGTTGATGCAATCCTTGCGTGGTGCAAACAGGGACCTCCCTATGCAAAAGTTCTTGATGTGGATGTAGCATGGGAAGAATATAAAGGCGAGTTTAATGGTTTTGAGGTAACATATTGAAGCGGCTTATTTGGGTGCATATAAATAAACCGCTTCAATGGATTATTTATATAGCATCTTTAAGTTTCTTGCCGGGTCTAAACTTTACGACATTACAAGCTTTAATTTTAATGGGATCACCGGTTTGAGGATTCCGTCCTTTTCGAGCTTTTCGACGGACTTTTGCGAAAGTGCCAAACCCGACCAACGTTACTTTACCGTCCTTTTTTTTCAAGGCCTTGGTAACATTTGTCATGAAAGAGTCGAGTGCGGCTGAGGCGGCAACTTTGGAAATTTTTGCATCCTTTGCCATCATTTCTACTAATTCTACTTTTGTCATAATCCTACCCCCCCTTTTTGTTGTTGATTAATGTTCAGCTAAGCGGCAACATTAAAAAATCCATACATTAGCAAATATTCCGTGTCAACATAAAACAGCATATAACAACACTTTTTTTATATTCAATGCCGTTATCGGTCTTTATTGCTGCATTTGGGGGAGACTGATTGCTCAAAATATCGTATTTAAGCGGATAAATCCCAACCCGGACAAGCCTGAAAAGTTACAAGTGAGCTAAATCCGCCAAAGTACGGTGGCGGATAAAGTTTGAAGTGAACTAAAGTTAAGGAGTCGCCGTGCTCCGACTTTTATACAAATTGGCAGTATTCCT
>JAFDHQ010000170.1 GCA_019308685.1 Deltaproteobacteria bacterium | reverse complement strand
TCGTTAATTTGCTGGCAAAAAAAGTTGATGCCATTTATATTCCGACGGATCCTATCCTGGATTCACCTGGAAATTTAGAAACCATCATTCATATCTCGAATGAACACAAGATCCCCGTTGTCGCTGTTGCAGAAAATTTCTTAGAAAATGGTGTATTGATGGCGGTGCATTGCGATTTTTACGAAATTGGTCGACAAGCCGCCGATCCTATGGTCCAGATATTATCAGGAGTTAATGTGCGAACGATTCCCTCTCAACAACCGATTATCAAGAAGCTCTCCTTGAATTTGAGAAAGGCACAGAATTTGAACATTAAAATCAAACGCCAGGTTATCCTAAAAACCGATAATATTATCGATTGAAAGACAATTATTATGCAATTTTCAAGGCTTTTACCCAAAAATTTTAGTTCCCGATTGATAGCCATTACAATCATTTCAGGTTTGATTCCTATAATAATCTTTGGTTGCTTAATAAACATATTCGATAACCAATTTCTCACCCAAACCAATGATGCGGTTTACCGGGGGCAAGAAGAGCAGTGGCAACGTAGTGAAGCCGTAATGAGAAAAATGGCAGAAGATTTTATTCGTCAGAAAGTACTGGATGTGGTCCTTCAGTTGGAATTATACCTTCAGGCCCACCCTGAGATGACCGTAGAAGGCCTGCAAAATGACTCGAAATTCAGAGAAATCGCTGTTCAACCCGTGGGTCAAAAAGGATACACCGCGGTTCAGGATGTGGATACCGCTATTAATCGCTTTCATAAAAATCCCAAAACAGAAAATTTAGACTTACATTCGCTATCGGACAAACTGCCGGAGTTTTGGACGATCATGGAAGACAGTCTGGATGGAAGATATTCATATGGATACTACAAATGGAAGGAGCCTAACGGAGAACTACGTGATAAATTTATGTACATCGCCCCGCTGAATGTAAAAACCGCGGACGGTGCTAGATTGGGCGTTGCGGCAACGACTTATATTGACGAGTTCACCCGCCCTATTCTGGCCGCACAGGATGTTTCTCACAGCACATCCCGCTACTTGATGATCGCATTAAACAATCTAATACAATCATTTAAAACAGTGGGATTTTTGTCTATGAGTTTGGGAATTGTGTTTGTTATAATATTGGCTACTTGGACGGGGTTCTATTTCTCCCGTGCCGTCACCGACCTTCAAGAAGCGACTAAAGCAGTCAATCAAGGCAATTTTGACATACGGGTTAAGCCCGCTATGTCCGGCGATATCGGACAATTAATAAAAGATTTTAACCAGATGCTGGCCCAGTTGTCTATAACTACGGTGAAGAAAGACCAGCTAAAAGTAAGTCAAGAAGAATTGAAAACAAGCAATGCCCGGCTGCATAAAGAAATCATAGAACGCGAGCAGGCCGAGAAGGCGTTGCGAGAGAGCGAAGAAAGATTTCGAGAGTTAGCCGAATTATTGCCGGAGGCCATCTTCGAAATAGATGTAAGTGGTCATCTCACATTTGTGAATCGCAGTGCATTAGACCATTTTAAGTACACTCGGCAGGACTTTAATCAAGGAATAAATGGATTTGAGATGTTCGTTCCGGAAGATCGCCAAAGAGTCATGGAGAATGTTCAAAAGATATTGCAGGGAGAACAGATGGGTCTTGTCGAGTATACCGCATTAAGAAAGGACGGCAGCACTTTTCCCGTGATGGTGAATGCAGCCACTAGAACCCATGAAGACAAACCAACCGGTTTGAGAGGAATTGCCATTGATATCAGCGAAAGAGTACACTCGGAAAAGGCACTGCGGGAGAGTGAATCTAAATTCCGCAGCCTTTTTAATTTATCCCCTCAAGCCATTGCCCTTACGGAATTAAAAACAGGTAAACTGACTGATGTCAATAATATGTTTTGTGATCTGACCCAATACTCCCGGGAAGATATCATTGGAAAGACAACAACGGAAGTCGGGTTTTACTCTGATGATGACAGGACCAGATTTATAAAGGAGTTAAAAACATCCGGAGAAGTCAATGGATTGGAGATGGATTTTAAGGCCAAAGACGGCGGCATTCTCAATGCACTTATGTTTGCCAGAGTCATTCGGATTTCAGGTGAATCTTTTATTCTAACGATTTTTCTTAACATCACTGAACAAAAAATGCTTCAAGCCCAACTTCAGCAAGCCCAGAAGATGGAATCCATCGGCACGTTGGCCGGCGGCATTGCCCATGATTTCAACAACATCCTTTATTCCATAATTGGATATACTGAATTGGCGTTAGATGATACTGAAAAAGAAACCCAGTTACATGACAATTTACAGGAATTGCTTGTCGCTGCACATCGTGCCGGAAACCTGGTCAAACAGATCCTCACATTCAGCAGACAGGCTCATCAGGAACTAAAACCATTGAAAGTTCAGCTTGTAGTCAGAGAGGCATTGAAACTCATCAGATCTTCCTTACCGACAACCATTGAAATCAACCAGAATATCAGCAATACCTGCGGGTTGGTTATGGCCGATGCCACACAAATTCATCAGGTTGCCATGAATCTTTTGACCAACGCCTATCATGCCATGGAAGATCAAGGCGGAAAACTGGACGTCACCCTAAAAGAGATGGATTTAGATGTGGATGACTTAAAAAACTCGGCCATGCTTGCCGGACCATATGTTTGTTTGACGGTGGAAGATACCGGCGCAGGCATTGATGAGTATTTAATGGATCGCATATTCGAACCCTATTTTTCTACCAAGGGAAAAGATAAAGGCACCGGGCTGGGCCTTGCCATGGTGCATGGCATCGTCAAAAGCTATGGAGGTAACATAAGGGTATACAGCGAGCCGTGCAAGGGAACCGCATTTCATGTTTATCTGCCGGTAATCCAAACCCAGGCCGAAACAAAGGAAATTCGGATCAAATCACCAGTGGAAGGGGGTAAAGAACGAATCCTTATCGTTGATGATGAAGAACAGATTGTTCGAATGTCACAACAGATCCTGGAACGACTCGGTTATCATGTCACCGCACGAACCAGCAGCATTGAAACACTGGAGGCGTTTCGAGCAGCTCCCAATAAGTTCGATCTTGTCATCACCGATATGACCATGCCGAATATGACAGGTGTTCAACTGACCCAAAAACTTATTGAAATAAGATCTGATATTCCGGTTATAATTTGTACCGGATTTTCCGAAAAAATCAGCGAACACAAGGCCAGTATCATGGGAATTCGCGGATATGTCATGAAGCCGGTGGTTAGAAGTGAACTTGCTAAAAAAATCAGAGAAGTGCTGGGATAAGGCCATGCTCGTAACATCAGGCGAATCAGCCGGTTATGTTTTCAATTAAGGAGTTCAAAAGGAGCTTGGATACTATTTTCAGGATTTCAGCTGCCAGACTTCAAACGTCGGGTCGAGAATAAACCTTTTGTCGAGCCCTGGCGGCGGCTTTTAAAACATCCACTTTAACGTCTACATAATCATAAACTCTGGCTTTCTTTTTTCCCGGTGCGGGCCGGAGCACCCTGCCTATGTATTGAAGCACCCTGCCGCTGAATTTTATGGGCGTGGTCAGAAACAAAGGAGACAGATCTCTGCGATCAAACCCCTCCCCGATGAGCTGCCCTGTCGCCAGTAATACGTCGACCTCTCCCTGATTCAAACGATCGAGAATCTCCCGCCGCTGATTGCCGGTCAGATCACCGGTCAAAACTTCGCAGGATAGTTTATACCTGTATTGCAAAATCGCCTTCAGGTTTTCACAGTGTTTTTTTCTGTCTGAAAGAATCAGACAGACACCATCGGTGTTATGTACTTCCTGTGCGACATCCGATGCAATCAGACGGTTTCTGTTATCGTCCAACGTAAGTTCAGATATCATCTTGCTGTATTCATTCACCGGATCGTAATACGGCTTAAAATTGGTTTCCCTGATGATAATTTCCGCAGGCAACACATCACCGCTTTCAACCAGACGAGTGCGATCAATCTTATGATGCACATCTCCCAGGTGCCAGAATATTAATTTTGAGAGTCTGTCACGGCGCCATGGGGTTGCCGACAGTCCGAGCATATATTTGGAATCAAAATCGGTCACCGCTTGAGTAAAGGTGCGGCTGGGACATCGATGGCATTCATCGACCAACAGAAAACCCACATGTTGCGACACGTCTTCAGCACATTTAACCAGTGATTGAACCAGGGCCACCGTAATTTTTTCGCCCACCACTTTATTTCCGCTGCCGATAAACCCCACTTTCTCCTTCGGGATCCCGAGAAACTCCCCTGCCCTTTCCACCCATTGATACGCCAGATCTTTAGTATGCACCACAATCAGAGCAGGTTGCCTTCGATAGGCAATCATATAAAGCGCCATTACTGTTTTTCCGCTACCGGTGGGAGCACTCAATGTACCGAAATCTCTTGAACGCATGACCATGACCGCTTTGTTCTGGAACGGCTTTAATTGTCCGATAAAATTGAAATCCACCGGCGTCAACGCCCGTCTTTGATCATCAATCTCAACCGTTACCCCCCGACGTCTGCAAAGCAACAACAACTGACGCATATACCCCCTGGGGATCCATAGGCCGCCGCCCCGGGTTTTATCATAGAATCTAAGCAGTTTTGGAGTGCCCCGGTTCCAGCGGCCCATTCTCTCATTTTCCAGCCACTTGGGGTTGGGGAATGTCAGCGTATCCATGAGCTTGGCCCGAATTTCCGGGGGAATATTGGAAAGCCTGAGATTGTTTGTAATAATTATTTTCAAAGAAACTATCCTTGTCATATGGTTTCGTAATCTCGTCCGATATTCGATCTTTTTACATCTCTCTTTTTATTGTAAACCCTGGCTGTGTGTCAATATATGTAGAATATATCTTGAGACCTTTGCAAAACGCCCCCTTTTGCCCAATTTCTGCGTCAGACTCAAATTTTAACCCGCCACCGAACTTTGGCGGGTTAATCCTCAAAATACTCAATGTATTCCTGCGGTTAAAATTTTCGTCTTCCTTGGAATTGAACAAAATTGAACATTTTTCAAAGGTCTCATCTTGAAGCCATAATTTTTTGAACGATCATCATGCGATTGTTCCCTTCCATGGTCCCTAACAATCTATCTGGTTTTCTTTAAAATATTTTCATTTGTATACACATAAGTTGTATGATATTGTATATCATACCAAATGTTTGGGTAGCCCTGATGAAGCGTACGAATATCGTACTCGATGATAAACTTTTAGAGTGGATCGGATGAA
>JAFDHQ010000169.1:10213-13594 GCA_019308685.1 Deltaproteobacteria bacterium | reverse complement strand
TTGCCATGTGTAATTTCAGGCACTTAATGTCGAAATGGACTTAAATTAATCCCTAAATTAACCTACGACTGTCGAACATGAGTTTCCTTATTGTATTTAAGAGACCTGCTGGGCCAGGGCGAGCTTTTGCTTGATAATGATTTTTCTCAAAGAGCATCATTTATCGAGGCGTTCAGCATGAAATACAGGGAATGTGAAGGATTGATCGCGGAGGCGTGCGCATGAAGATCGATAATATCCGGTTGAAAAAACATTTATACGACATTGTCCGCAGTGCTCACGATCTGAAGATGATCGTAGATCAAAATACGTTACTCCCCGATTCTATAGAGCTTAAAGCGGCCAAGTACATCTTAATTGAACTGGCAGAAGCTATGTCAAACACCCTTCAGCACATCCTGGCCAGACAAAAGGGCATTGCTGTTAGCGGCTATATTGATACAATTGCCAAGGGTTATAAAGAAGGAATTATTTCGGAGGAGCTTTTTCATAAGTTGAAACCGTTTTTTGATTTTCGTAACAGCCTTGTACATCGTTATTGGATCATAGACGACGAAAAGCTCATTGCAAATATTCAATCAGGGAAAGACGATTTCAACCAATTCACTGAGGAATTGGAAGCTTATATAAAATCGATCAAATGACCTGACGATCCAAACTTCTTATAGCGGATCGAATTGTGGCTCTTCTTTGGGTCTTTGTGTCTTGGTGGCTAAACTATTTCAGGAACGTATGGATTGAAAGAATTAACACAAATAAAGCCGGTTAGCTGGATAAAGTTTGCTATTTACGGGCTTTTGCTTCTGGGCATTTACCATTCAGCCTTTACCTGGCTGGTAACACATGACTGGAAAAGGGAAGCCTATAGTTACTGCTGGCTTATTCCGGCGGTAGTGTTTTTTTTGATATGGCTCAAACGCGATGAGTTGGCCTCTACTCCTTCGGAACCATCCTGGGCAGGTCTGGTGCCAATTGGTGTGGGCATTGTTTTCTTTTGGTTGGGAGAATTGGGCGGCGAGTATTTTACAATGTACTTTTCCTCCTGGCTGATGCTGGTGGGAATATGCTTATTACATTTGGGCTGGAAAAAGCTAAAAGCCATTGGCTTTGCGCTGTTTTTTATCCTGACCATGTTTCCGATGCCCAACTTTATTAACACTCGGATCATGTTGCAGTTACGACTGATTTCTTCCAAATTGGGAGTTGCCATCATACAACTGTTCGGACTGCCGGCAACCCGGCAAGGAAACATTATTGATCTGGGCTTTGCGAAATTGCAGGTGGTGGATGCCTGCAGTGGTTTGCATTCGCTAATCTCTTTAGTTGTATTGAGTCTTTTGATTGTTTATTTTTTCAAGGATCACATCTGGAAGCGAATAGTGCTGTTGTTTTCATCCATGCCTTTGGCCATTGTGACTAACAGTTTCCGGATTTCCATGACCGCCATCTTGTATAAATACTTTGGCGCGGACGTGGCCGAAGGCTTCTTCCATAAATTTTCGGGATTGTTGATTTTTGCCATTTGCATTCCAGTGCTGCTCATCGAGATGAAAATTTTAGAAAAGTTGCCGCCGGTTCAGTCAAAGACAACTTCTGAACCTAAAGAAGTTGAAATGAAAATATCGGGTAATAACCCGGGTAGCCACACCCGCCTTTGCTCTGGCGAGCTTCCAACTTCGTCAAGACTCCGCCGGGACAGGTCGTTCGGTTCACCCTGCCTTTCATCTCAGCATCAAGATACAGGCATTCAAACGAAGGCGAATAAAGCGATTTCGAAACATGGATTCTTGCTTCAACCTATGTTTGTAGTTGCCGTAATCCTGTTGGGGGTGACTCTTGCGATTTCACACACTGTTGATTTCCGTGAAAAGATTCCCGTCAAAAAGAATTTGAACCAATTTCCCCTGAAAGTAGGTGAATGGGCCGCTGACCGCCGTCAGCCCCTGGCGCAGAAATTTATCGATGCCCTGGATTTAAGCGAATATGTCATTACGAATTACCAAAATCGAAGCGGGAAGAAAATAAACTTTTATGTGGCTTATTATGAGAGCCAGAGAAAAGGGGAGTCGATTCACTCACCGGCTACCTGCCTGCCGGGCAGTGGATGGAGCTTTGATCAATCTGGAACAGTAAAAATAACCGGTGTGTGCGGAAACAATGGAACCATGGATGTAAACAGAGCCGTGATGCAGTCGGGCCGAAACAGACAGATCACTTATTATTGGTTTCCAGTCCGGGGACGGATACTGTACAACGCGTATCAGTTAAAAATATATAATTTCTGGGATGCCCTCACCCAACAGCGGACCGACGGTGCTTTGGTTAGGCTTATTACAAAGGTATATGAAGATGAAACATTAGCGGATGCCGAAGAACGGCTGCAGGATTTTGTGAGAGATATTGTGCCGGTGCTGGAAGAGTATATTCCGGGTAAAGACTTACAAAACTGAAATATTTAGACAGGATTTACAAGATCAGCATGATTTTTTTTGCTTTTCTTAACTTTCCTGAAGAAAGTTAAGAAGGACAATCCGCCTGACGGCGAATATTCTCTGTGTAATGGCATAGATAAAGAAGCCGGGTTACCTTTAGACAGGTAGTCCGACTTTTTTGTTTATTTAAATAAATCAACCTATTAGATGAGACGCATTAGCGACCTTAGTAATGTATGTTTTATAGTTACCTAAAAACTGCACACAAATTTTAAAAGGTTTAAATAAATATAATTATATTATACTGTTAGCATTTGACATCTTCTAATCTATGTAATACACTGTCATTCAATAGAGTACAACAGAGTTCAAACATTATTTGAAATTTAGGGGGCTGTATGCGTGCTATTCAAAAAAGTTTAAGAATACCTCAAAATACCGTCGAAGAAATAGAACGGATAGCCAAAGAATCCGGCCAAGCTTTTTCTTCCATTACAAAAGATCTTCTTGCGGAAGCTATAAAGATGCGTCGTTGTCCTGGTATAGTTTTTACGGACGGTGTGACCGGTCGAAAGGCCAGAGTTGCAGGAACCGGTCTTGAGGTTTGGGAAATCATTACAACGTATATCGGCGTCAAGCAAAATTTTAATCGTCTTCAGAAAGCTTACCATTGGTTAACCGAGCAACAATTGAGGGCCGCCATAGGCTATTATACGGTGTACCGTGAAGAAATTGACCAGCAGATCAGACAAAATGAATCGTGGTCGAAAGATACAATCATCGAAAATTACCCTCATTTGGGCAGGGATTCCCAGTGAAATATTACTTAGACGAAGATCTAAGGGCTCGCGCAAAAATAACTTCACATTTTTACATCTCAGCTTCAGCCCATCTTTGGCTGATACCTCACTCGCAAAATCCTCGAAATAGCTCGCTATTCCTGTGGTTT
>JAFDHQ010000169.1:0-10207 GCA_019308685.1 Deltaproteobacteria bacterium | reverse complement strand
GCAAAATCCTCGAAATAGCTCGCTATTCCTGTGGTTTTGCTCTTTCGGATCAGCCAAATCTGGACCAAATCTGAGCGCCAATTCTGCGAAGTTATTTTTGCGCGAACCCTAAGCCCGAAGATAGCTGAATTGCTCAGGAAACAGAGTGTTGACTGCATAAGTGCCCATGAGGTGGGAATGCTGCAAGCATCTGACGCAGAACAACTTAAATTTACAGCACGTAATAGAAGATGTCTTCTTACCAGAAATAGAGATGATTTTATTCGCTTAACCGTACAGTTTTTTAATGAGCATTTACCGCATTATGGCGTGTTGATAATTCCAAATACGATACCAGGCGACCAGTTTTCACGAATAGCAGATGCACTTGCCGGCTATGCCCGCATACACCCTGGAGGAATGCAATCTTACACGATTAAATTAATTTAAAATTCCCATGACATTTTAAAAAAGGTAGTCCCTACGCGCATGGATAAAAAAGGCGGCAATAATTTTTTTCAACTTAGGTTAAATTTTAGGGTGACATTTACCGATTGATATGCTACGAGTCTACTGATTAATGATCTTTTCGCACGATCTCTGCGTTATGCTCAAAAGAATAATTCGCCAAAGAGCGGTGGCGAATAAATCCTCGGAATATTAGACATATGCCTGCCTGCCCCGTAGGTCCAGCAGATCGTACTGGGGCGGTTATTTTTTTCGCATGCCTTGATCTTGAACGAAAATCCACATTAATCAACAGACTCATGCTAAGGGAGTCTAAATAAAAAAAAATGAAAGGAATCCAAAGATGTCAGCTTCAATTTTCAGGACTTACAGTGCATGTCGAGCGATCAGCGCTGCTGCGGCAGCTGCGGGGCAGCCTGTGGTCCTGAAGGGGAGTTGATAGCCGGATTCCTCAAAAATTAAATCAGGGCTGCAGGCATTCAAACTGTAGCCCTTTTTAAATTAAGGGCGCAAATTTTTTGTTGCCCTTTTTATTTGTGCACCACTATTATTACGAAATTTTATAAGGGAGACCTTTGAAAAATGTTCAATTTTGTTCAATAACAAGGAAAGCGAAAATTTTAACCACCCCGGAGAAATAGGCTTCGCATTTCACGGGGCAGGCACGAGTACATTAAGTATTTTGACGGATTGAAATTTGAGCCTGACGCAAGAATTGGACAAAAGAGGGCGTTTTGCAAAGGTCTCTAAGGAGGATTACATATTATGCGAACCGGTCTTGTTCACATCGGAGCAGGCGAACTCACATACGAAATTCGCAACATCATCAGCGTGGCCGACAAGCTTCAGGAATTGGGAGTACCGGTCTACCTGGAAAATATTGGCGATCCTGTTGCCAAAGGTGAAAAAATTCCTGTTTGGATGAAAGAAATCATTGCTGAACTGGTCAGGGAAGACGACTGTTACGGCTACTGCCCGACCCAAGGGCTTCTGGAAACCCGGGAGTTTCTGGTGTCTCTGAACAATAACAACGGCCACTGCCGCATCACACCGGATGATATCATCTTTTTTAACGGCCTTGGGGATGCCATTACCAAAACCTACGGATTTTTGCGCCGCACCGCCCGAATCATTACGCCGTCACCCACCTATACGACCCACTCTTCTTCCGAGGCGGCCCATGCGGGTTTACCTCCGGTTTGCTATCCCCTGGATCCCTGCAATCATTGGTTTCCGGACATAGAGGAACTGCGAAGCCGTGTAAAATATAATCCTGCGGTGGGTGGTATTTTGTTAATCAATCCTGACAACCCTACAGGCATGGTGTATTCCGTAACCATGCTCAAGGAGATTGTTGAGATTGCAAGGGAATTTGACCTCTTTATCATCGCCGACGAAGTCTACCAGAACCTGGTATTCAACGGGCAAAAAACCGAGTCGCTCGGCGCGGTCATCGGTGAGGTTCCCGGAATTTCCATGAAAGGGATTTCAAAGGAGCTCCCATGGCCCGGATCCCGCTGTGGCTGGATTGAGGTTTACAATGTGGATAAGGACCCGGAGTTTAAATCCTATATCAGTAGCATTCTCAACGCCAAAATGGTGGAAGTTTGCTCCACCACCCTGCCCCAAAAGGCGCTGCCCCTCATCTTACAGCACCCAAGGTATCCTGCGTATCTGGAACAGCGTCGACAGCGATATGAGCGCTTCTCGCAAATTGCTTATGAACGCCTCAGCCATATCCCGGGAGTAGTGGTCAACCCGACCAATGGTGCGTTTTATATGAGTGTGGCCTTTGAAGACGGTGTGTTGAACCACAGCCAGACCCTTCCCATTGGCAACGGGGCCGTAGGAGAGTTGGTTGAAAAACTTACCGGAGGTTCCAATATTCAACCGGACAAACGATTTGTATATTATCTTTTGGCCGCCACCGGAATTTGTGTGGTTCCCCTGACGTCTTTTAATACCAGCATGCAGGGCTTTCGCCTGACACTTTTAGAGACGGATGAAAACATGTTCTGCACGATGCTGGATGGGCTAAGACAAGGAATAGAGCAATATATTAAAAGATGAACGTTCAACATAGAACGTTGAATAGATTGAACATCGAACCCTGGTCGCCTCTGGCGCCGCCGAAGGCGGGTAAACATCCAACATCCAACGTTGAACGTCGAATAATGATGTCGCTTCGCTCCGCAATTTAATTCCATTTGTTTTAAAAATTCCGATGTCAAACCCTGAATGCCTATTTCTTTTTCTTTTCAGCTGTTTTGATACTCGTAACAAAAATTTTAATTAATTCTTCTGTTTCCTCTAAAATATCATTTAATAGTTCAGGTTTTTTTATTAATGGTACCCTCTGAATAAGTTTTAACCATCTTTGGGTCTTCCTTAGTTCTTTTAATGAAATGTTACCCTTATTTTTGTCTTTCATTCACCATTCGATCCGCCGGAGGCGGACAAGTGCTTGCTCGCCTGTGGCGAGTTGGACGTTCGATGTTCATTAGTGTTTATGGCGCAATCCATCCGCCGCCCAACACTTCGTTGTCCCGATAAAATACGGCACATTGGCCGGGGGTTATGGCGGATTGCGGTTTTTCGAACCGAACCCTTGCGGTTTTATCGTTAACCGGAAATAGTGTGGATGCTGCGGCGTTGTGACGGTAGCGGACACGGGTGTGGACGTCAATCGGGGCGTTTGGTTTTTCATTAATCCAGTTGATGTGGTTCACCCTGCATTCAATAGAAAGCAAATCTTTTTTAAAGCCAACCGTCAGAAGGTTTTTTTCGGGGTCCATACTGACAACGTAATAGGGCTCGGAACTGGGACGGTTGATCCCCCGCCGCTGCCCAATGGTAAAAAGATGCAGTCCCTTGTGATGGCCCAGCAGGTTACCATTGACGTCCACTATCCGGCCGGGCTTTGCTTCAAATCCCTTTTGAAGCGCAAGAAATTCCCCGTAATTTATATTTTTGATAAAGCACACATCCTGGCTTTCTCCCTTTTTAACGGGTTCAAGATCCTTTTTGTGTGCAAGGTCGATGACCTCTGATTTTGTCATATTTCCGAGAGGAAATAAGGTGCGTGCCAGCTGTTTTTGGCTTATGAGGGCTAAGAAATAAGATTGTTCCTTTTTGTCATCCACGCCTTTTAAGAGATGAAATCTTCCCTGATGGTTACTCCTTATTCCGGCATAATGACCCGTGGCAAGCGCGGACGCGCCCATTTTGTGAGCAAAATCCAAAACCGTTCCGAATTTAATTCTAAAATTGCACACCATGCATGGATTGGGGGTTTGTCCGGCCTGGTAGGTTCGAATAAAATAATCGACTACTTTATGTCTAAAGTCAATGCGGCAGTCTAATGGTATGACTTCGATTCCCAGCCGGTTCTCAAGATGAGAAACCATATGAAACGTATTCTTTTTATCACCGTCATGGGTTTCGGTTTCATATCCGGTGATAAAGTGAATTCCGATGAGGTTGTGCCCTTGTTGCTTTAACAGATATGTTGCTACCAGTGAGTCTATACCGCCGCTTAGGGCTATGGCTGTTAATTGTTTCACCTAAAACCTGCATACAAATTATAAAAGGTTTAAATAATTATACTATATAGTTAATGTTTGACCATCTGTTTTTTCTTTAAAATTTGTACCCTTCGGGACTGCCCATTTGACCGCATCTTCTGTGTTGCAGGGCGTTTGCAGTAGTTTACTACGGCTACACACCCTGCGCCTTGAAAATGCGGCCAAATCGACAATTGCAGATTTTAGGTTTCATTCAAAAAAAAGCTTTATTTGTTGGACGGATTTCCATGGCCCGGGTCGGGCAGGCAGGCACACAGAGTTCGCATACGCTACATTTTTTCTGATCGAATTCGACGGTCATTTCAGGCCGTTGAATGTAAAGCGCTTTGGTGGGACAAACAGCGGTACATGCGCCGCAGTGTGTGCATTTTTTTTTGATTCGCTTTATTTCCTGGGAGGCATTTTCAACCTGAACCCCCTGATTTTTGAGATATTGTACGCCGTCCTTGAAATTTTTTCTGGTTCCGGTTAATTCCATAACCATGACTCCCTCTTTCCTGGGGAGTACGGCGGCGTTTAGGATATTGAAAATAAGGTCATAATCTTTCACAAGATAACAGACGATCGGCTTTTCCACCTCGGTTGCGGGGAAACGAAGAATCAGTATTTTTGAATACATGGTAGGCCTCCGGCTTTGCCTAAAGAATCGCTACAAGAGTTTAAAGTGAACTTTATCCGCCAAAGTACAGTGGCGGATAAAGTCGGACTTTTTACGAGTTCATCACACTTAATTGGACAATATTTTTTTGCAATAAAATACACAAAAGTTGCAACTAAGAAACTAAATGATCGTTAAAAAATATTGATATAAATATAATTGCTTAGCATGTCAACTGCAACATGAAATTCGAAACGGAATAACGGGTTGTTTTTGGGGGATAAGACAAATTTTGCCTGTTGACTTTTGGTGTGGATAGTGCTTTAGCAACATGAAATTCGAAACGGAATAACGGGTTGTTTTTGGGGGATAAGACAAATTTTGCCTGTTGACTTTTGGTGTGGATAGTGCTTTACAAAACGGTTCGCGAATAAAAACCACTTCTAAACAAAAGGAAAAAAAATATTTCGTGTGTTTGATTTACTATGCAGTTTAGTAGAATTGGATGCATTTTTAAAACTCTCTAATAAATGAGATATAAATTAATCAGAAATTTGAAAACAGAGGATAACAAATGGCAGAAAACGTAGTTATTGTGGGTGCCGTTGCCGTTGGTGCAAAGGCCGCCTGCAGGTTCAAACGACTCAGGCAGGATGCAAACGTCACCATAATAGACAAGGATGAACTGATATCATACGGAGGTTGCGGCATACCGTTTTATGTAGCTGGTGATGTGAGTGACGAGACCGAACTCAGATCCACCAGTTTCCATATGGTCCGGGATGAGAAATTTTTCTTGAACGACAAAGGTGTTGTCGCCATGACAGGTACCGAAGTCACGAAAATCGACCGATCAAATAAAAAGGTGCATATCAAAAAGAGCAGTGGTGAAGAAGTTGATATTTCCTATGACAAGCTCGTGCTTGCCACGGGTTCCGTTCCCAGAAAGCTGGATATGCCGGGAACTTCCCTTAAGAATGTATTTAATGTCAGCAATTTAAGGGATGCAATTGCCATAAAGAAAAAGATAACCCAAGGCGAAGTGGAGAAGGCGGTGATCATCGGAGCCGGTTTTATCGGGCTTGAGATGGCCCAGGCACTGGCCGATATGTGGGAAATTGAAACAACGGTTATCGAATACTTTGATCAGGTCATGCCGGGCTTTGTCAGCCATAGTATCTCCCTTATGGCCCAGCGCTGCATGGAGAAGAACGGGGTAAGTTTTCATCTCGAAGAGATCGTCCAGGCCCTTGAGGGAGACGAATATGTAGCGGCCGTAAAAACCAATAAACGCACCCTCCCGGCGGATATGGTCATCATGTCTGTGGGTATCGTGCCCAATACGATCCTTGCAAAAGAGACGGGTATTGATACCGGGCCGGGCGGGCATATCATAGTGAACGACAGAATGCAGACCTCTGATCCTGACATTTATTCGGGAGGTGACTGTGTAGTGATAAAAAATCTTGTGACAGGCAAGCCTGCCTATATCCCATTAGGCTCCATGGCCAACCGTCAGGGGCGTGTCATCGGAACAAACCTGGCCGGCGGAGACGCCCGGTTTAAGGGAGGCGTTGGAAGTTTTGTTGTGAAAATCTTTGAAAAATCGCTGGCCGGCGCAGGGCTTACCATCGATGTGGCAAGAAAAGAAGGGTTCGACGCCGTAAGTATTCAGGTGGCCCAGTTCGACCGGGCTCATTTCTACCCCGAGAAAGAAATAATATATCTTGAGCTTGTTGTAGACAGGAAGACCCGAACGGTTTTAGGCATCCAGGGCTGGGGCGGTGAAGGAAGTGAAATGGTCGGGAGAATAAATGCCGTTGTCCCGCTTATCACGAACAAAGCCAGGGTAGAGGATGTCAGTAACCTGGAGATTGCCTATTCCCCCCCATTTGCCTCTGCAATGGACATTGTCAACGCCCTTGGCAATACCACGGAAAACTTTCTCGACGGCATGTATAAGCCTATGCAAATGGACGAATTTGTTGAGTGCTGGGAGTCTCGTGATAATGGAGAATGCTTCTTTCTCGACTGCAGGGCAGATGCGGATGCAATTCCTTTTCAAGAGAAATTTCCGGAAATTTGGAAAAGCATTCCTCATGATGAGCTGGAAAGGCGATTTGACGAGGTGCCCAGGGATAAAAAAATAATTTTGTTATGCAACACCGGTATTCGTTCATATGAAGCCCAGATAAATCTTGCAGCCCACGGAATTGAGGATACGGTCAGTGTAGAGTCAGGTATTTCCGGTCTGAAGGATTGCGGCATGGAATTTTAGAAAATTTGCAACCAAAAATCAGGAAGGGGATAATAAGCATGAAGGAATTGTTTATTTTTGCGTTTGTTATGGTTTTTACTTTGACTGTGGCCGGTTTTGCTGTTGCTGACGATTCCGAAATGCTTAAAGCCAATGAGAAGAAAGACTGGGAAAAAGCGACGAAAGTTTTTCCTGCGGAGCGTACACTGAGTGTACAGCAATTCAAAGAACTTTATGACAAAGTCATGGCCGGACAGGAAGATGCCTATTTGATTGACCTTCGGACGCATCCCGAATTTTATGCCGGGCATCCCCTTTTTTATCTCATCATCTCATTGTAAAACCCAAATTCTTTCCAACTCTCTATCTCCTCTGAAAAATTTTATTAATACCTAAATTGAGCGATTGTCGAGGCTTGCCCGCCTTTGGCGTGGTTGCCGCCCCGGTGAAATAGGCTTCGCCCCGGTTAAATATTAAATGCAGATTTAACATGGCATGCATTTCATTGGGCAGATAAGCAAGTTGAGTGTAACGAAATCCCGCTCTGCGGGAGAAGATGTCGTTCTGCTATAAGTTAACTATGCGGAACGGCATCTGACGCAGTAGATGCGGTAAGATCGGCAATCCCGCAGGGTTTCAAATTTTAAAAATATAAATCGATTTAATTCATTAAAAATAAAAGATATTTGGTCCCCTTTTAAAATTTGAAACGATCGGTTTAGGTAAAAATGTTTGACAGATATCGAATCATGCCATACATCCTTTTTAAGTATAAAGGAGTTGCCATGAAAACATTTGTCAAAGTCATGAAGGCCCTTTCCGATCCGAGCCGGGTGAAGATTTTAAAATTGTTACAGCAAAAAATGATGTGTGTTTGCGAGCTGCAGAGCGCGATTGGAATTTCACAGCCCAGTGTTTCCAAACATCTTAAAATACTAGAAGAGGCAGGGTTGGTTGATTATCAAAAAGATGGTCTATGGGTAAACTATTTTCTTGCCGACGGTAACCACAGTCCTTATGCGGCCAGCTTGCTGGGAAATATTAAGCACTGGCTGGATGATGATCCACAAATTGCCGAGTTGGTCAAAAAGGCCCCTTTTCTAAATCGGGAAGAAATATGTAAGCTATAATTTTTTAATTCTATATATAGCCGTATATGAATACAAATATACTTTTGTTGCGTTGCACATCGGGATCATGATGAGGGCGACCCCCCTAAGATAAGGAAGGCACCATGTCTCAAGGACTCACCGAGGAAGAACTGAAATTAGAAGTCAGTAATCTCAGAAAAGAGGTGCTTGCACTGAAGCAATCGGAAAAAGTGTCTAAAATCGACCTTGCAGAGATGAATCAGATATTTCAGACCGTTGCCGATGGTGTTATTGTTATTGACAAAGATTTCAATGTGGTTCGAGTTAATGAAACATTTACGGTTTTATCCGGATTCAGTGAACAGGAAAGCATGGGCCGAAAATGTTATGAGATCTTTCCAGGCGCCTTGTGCCACACTCCCGGATGTCCAATGGTTCGGATTTCCTGCTGTGTGGAACGGGTTGAATACGAAGTGGCCAAACAGCGCCGTAACCTTACTAGGATTCCCTGTATTGTAACCGCAACTCCTTTGCGCGCACCGGATGGAGAATTACTCGGCATTGTGGAAAATTTTAAGGATATCTCCAGGCTTAAAGGAATACAAGAGGATCTTCAGCAAAGTTTTGAAAAATTTCGAAAAGCCATGGGAGGAATTATCCACGCCATTTCCCTTACCATTGAAAAAAGGGATCCCCATACGGCCGGACATCAGCGTCGCGTTGCAAAGCTCAGCCGGGCCATCGCCACCGATATGGGATTCTCATGGGATCGTATCGAAGGAATACGTATGGCGGCTGCCATTCATGATCTGGGTAAAATACATGTTCCGGCGGCAATCCTCAGCCGACCCGGGCGATTGTCAGAGCCTGAATTGGCAATCATTAGAATTCACCCGAATATTGGATATGATATATTAAAAGGGATTAAATTTTCGTGGCCAATTGCCCAAACCATATTACAGCATCATGAAAGAATGGACGGCTCAGGGTATCCATTCGGACTTTTTGCTGAGGATATTTTAGAAGAAGCCAGGATACTGGCCGTAGCAGATGTGGTTGAAGCCATGTCATCTCATCGACCCTATCGTCCGGCCCATGGAATCGATAAAGCTCTTGAGGAAATATCCAAAGGAAAAGGAATGTTATATGATCCAAAAGTTGTGGATGTATGCCTGAATCTTTTTCTTAAAAAGAAATTTAAGCTGGAGTAACTTCCTATAAAGCTTCTGGCTCGTGCAAAATTCAGGGAACAAACAAAAAAATACACCTGCAACTTCAACTTTTGCGAAGGTTTCGAACATGAGGCCGGCGGTTCACTCACTGAGGCACTTGTTTAAAAATGTCTGCCACACAGCGAAGTATTCACGTCCGCCCACAAGATAGGTGTCATTATGATCCGCCCCCGCAATCTCATAGAACTCCTTGGGATCCGGAGCTTTTTCGAACAGGCGACGGGCCATGGAAACCGGGATGGTCTGGTCGAATTGTCCGTGGACAAACAAAACCGGTGATTTAATTTTGTCAATCAATGACAAACTGTCATATTTGACGACTGATTTTGGTTGCGGTGCAAAAAAAGGAAAGTATCGTCGCATCATGTCATCCGTTGACGTAAAGGCAGCTTCAAGAATTATTCCCAGACACTCTTCTTTACTGGCAATATCTACCGCCAGGGCGGTTCCCAGAGATCGGCCAAACAACAATACGGAAGATTTTTGGAACCCTTTTTCGTCTGTCAGATATCGGAAGGCTCCGTGGGCGTCGGAGAAGGTTCCGGCTTTTGAGATCTCGCCCTGGCTCAGCCCGTATTCACGATAGTCGAAAATAAAAATAGGGATTTTAAGGGTGTCATGCAGCATTTTAAGATTATGCAGACGATGGCTGATATTACCGGCATTGCCATGAAACCAGAGCAATACCGCCCGTTCATCGGGCCCGTGAACAAACCAGCCGTGCAGGCGGGTGCCGTCCTGCGCGGGAAAGAAAACTTCTTCATAGGATTCTAAACCGTAATCTTTGGGTGTTGCTTCGATATACCTTTCCGGGAAAAATACAATACCTTTTTCTGACATGATATTTGTCCTAACCCGGATAAACCGGAAAAATTAAAAGTGATCTAAATCCGCCAAAGTACGGTGGCGGATAAAGTTTGAAGTGAACTAAAGCCCGCCCTGGTGCTAATCGTTCATATATTGATTTGACTTATGCACCATTACAAACATGACTTTTT
>JAFDHQ010000018.1 GCA_019308685.1 Deltaproteobacteria bacterium | reverse complement strand
GCCAAGCTGTCGCCAACCGCAGCACCTCGTCCGTGTCCCACATGCAAAGGCCCTGTTGGATTAGAGCTTACAAATTCCACCTGGATTTTTTCACCATTGCCCATATCCGAAGCGCCATAACGGATATCTTCTTGATGGATTTTGTGTAACACCGGATACCAGGACCCTATGTTTACAAAAAAATTGATAAAGCCGGGACCGGCAATCTCTGTTTTTGCCAAAATATTGTTCGGATCTTCGAGATGTTTTACAATCGATTCTGCAATCTTTCGCGGGGCCATCTTCTGGACAGATGCCGTAACCATTGCGATGTTTGTTGAAAAATCACCATGCGATTCTATTTTGGGCACTTCAACTTCAATCTCTGGAAACGCTTTTGAAGGCAGATCACCTTTTTCATATGCAGAGTTTGCGGCATTACGGATCAGTTTTATTAATTTTTGTTTCATTTAATTTATGTGTACGCTTGTTATTTTTTGGGTAACACTATGGTTTTTTTAAATATTATGGCTTAATGGAAATCGATTTGTTTCAAAGATCCGAAGGATTGCTTTATCTAATAGTGTTTCTTTACAAAAATTGCAATTCATAAAGACTTTTTATTCCCAAGTCAAGTGACTTTGCAGGCAACACGGGGAAACGTCAAAGTCAACTCTAACTGATTCAGATAGAAGCTATTTACTTTCCCGGAAACGGTACTAAAATCCCAAATCACAATACTCAAATTATTTACCCTGTTAAATGATTATGAATAGCGCGAACCTATCGGTCATTAAGATCACATTTGTTACTGATCAATTTCCAATGACCAAAAGATTTCAATCACTTATTGGATGTCTCGCCGTCATTCTATCTGTTTTGAATTTTGAATTTCGGTCATTGATATTTGTTTGAGATTTGTATTTTGGTACTTGGAATTTTCATGATTTTCACGAAAAAGGTTGTTAACCCCGGACAAACAACCCAGGGGGAAAATGCCGGATATGTATGAAATTTTATTGACATCATCCATTTTATAATATATTTGTTCCTGAAAAAATAGCAGTCAGAAGGCTGCGATAAAAATTAATTCATCAAAAAACACATAAAACCATGAAGGTATGGGTATCATGAAGATGCCATAAGTTCATGGTTTTTTTTTGCACAAAAGGAGGTTTTCATGAAAAAGGGCATGATTTTTTCGGTTATCATTACAACCATCTTCATACTGGCAGGACAGGCTTCTGCGCATTTCGGCATGGTGATCCCCTCGGACAGTATGGTTATGCAGGGCGAGAACAAAAATGTGACGGTGACGCTCTCATTTTCTCATCCCTTTGAAGGGCATGGCATGGAACTGGTAAAACCGATTGCTTTTGGGGTCGTGGCAAACGGCAAGAAACAGAGTTTGCTCGGCAGTCTAAAAAAGACGACGATCATGGAGCATACGGCCTGGGAATTGGCTTACTCTGTCAAAAGGCCGGGTGTATACATGTTCTTTATGGAGCCCAAACCCTACTGGGAACCGGCAGAGGATTGTTTTATCGTGCATTATACAAAGACCGTGGTTACGGCATTCGGCGACGATGAAGGCTGGGATGAAGAAATCGGGCTGAAAACCGAGATCGTCCCCCTATCAAAGCCCTTCGGTCTTTATACCGGAAACGTTTTCCAGGGAATTGTCAAACTGGATGGAAACCCGGTCCCTTATGCCGAGGTGGAAGTGGAATACTATAACAAAGATGGGAAGGCCCAAGCACCCACGGACTACATGGTCACCCAGACGATCAAGGCCGATAAAAACGGAGTATTTACTTATGCAGTGCCGAAGGCCGGCTGGTGGGGATTTGCCGCACTGAATACCGCTGATGAAAAACTGAAGCATAAGGGTGAGGAAAAAGACATAGAAATCGGTGCTGTAATCTGGGTTAACTTTCATGAATGGAAGGAAAAGTAATTTTTCTCTAATAACAGATAGATAATAGACTGAACAGGGAGAATACTTATGAATAAGGGATTGATGAGTACTTTCTTAACATTTATCGTTATATCATTAATGATGCCGGGCGTTTGCATTTGCCAAGAGATGTCCAACACCGAACTCATGCAAGAATTAAAAGCGCTCAAAGAGAAAATCAGAATTCTCGAAGAGAAACTGGAAAAGCAGGAAAAAGTATCCAAAGAGAAAATTTCCAAAGATGTTCCCACCGGTCTTGAAGGTCAAGGTCTGCCGGAACGGGTCCGTCGAATTGAAGAAAAAATGGCACAAAAACAAGAGGGTATACTGGAAAAATGGGCGGATAAAATAACCCTGAGCGGAGTGATCGAGGCGGAAGCTGGTTACGAAGATTATGACTATGATAATCCCGCGACCAATGATGAGGACTCGAGTGATATAACCCTCGCTACGGTGGAGTTAGGGGTTGATGTGGACATAACAAAACATGTCAAGGGGCATGTACTCTTTTTATGGGAAGAGGATGATACGGAGCCCGTGGACGTGGATGAAGGGTTTATTACCCTGGACGGAGCGGATGTGGTGCCCCTTTATTTGAATGTGGGCAAGCTCTATGTTCCATTCGGCAATTTTGAAAGCCATTTTATCAGCGATCCGTTAACGTTAGAGCTCGGGGAGACCCGGGAAAGCGCACTCAGTGTGGGATATGTGAATGAATGGATGGACGTTTCCGTGAGTGCCTTTAACGGGGACATCGATGAAACCGGAGAAGATAATCATATAGAGAGCTATGTCGCCGCTGCTTCCTTTTCTCTTCCCCAGGAACTCATTTCGAATTTCGGCATTGCCGGCGGGGTGTCTTACATCAGTAATATTGCGGATAGTGATGGCCTTGAGGGAGAAACTCCCGGCCAAATTAAAGACTATGTGGGTGGATTCAACGCCTTTTTAAGCATATCTTTTATAGATAAATTCTTCCTTGAGTGTGAATATCTGGGGGCTCTTGATGAGTTTAAAGCGAACGAATTATCTTTTGACGGAGGAAAGGAATTTCAGCCCGAAACATGGAACTTCGAACTGGCGTATGCGGCAACGGATCGGCTCGAAATTGCCGTCAAGTATGAGGGCGGCGATGATCTCGGTGGTCCCTTACTTACTGAAGATCAGTTCCTTCCTGAAGACCAGTATGGCGTGGCGGTCACGTATGGCCTGTTTGAGAGCACATCCCTGTCTCTCGAATATCTCCATGGAGAATTCGAGAATGATGATGAAAGGGATTTAGTGACCACACAGCTTGCTGTTGAGTTTTAACTAATTTAGTATCTGTTCACGGTGTAATGGAGTTAGTGGAAATTCCAAATAACAAATCCCAAAACATTTACCCTGTTAAATAATGCTTCGCATTAAATCTACGATTTATTTAACAGGGCAGGCAAACACCAATGACCGAAATTCAAAATCCCAAACAAAAAAACAATCGCTTTGAACCGGTTTGGAATTTGGAGTTTTAAATTTGTTTGAGATTTGGTGCTTGGAATTTGAGATTTAATTGATCTTTGGCGGTTGGAATTTTGGGTTTCAAAAAGTCCGTGAACGGTTATCTAATTTACAACACCGGTGACCCGGAGCCGGGTCACCGGTTATAATGACTCAAGATTTGTGCTTATGAGGTATCTTGCCGGATTTATGGATATGAATATGGGAGTGGGGGACCATGGCCTCATCAGAGGAAATTTTTCCCTTTGACATGGCATATATCCTGTTCGTGGTTTTTGAAAGGAAATCAAAGTTGTGAGAAATAAAAATGTAGGATAGCTCCAATTTTTTTAAGATATTGGTTATTTTTTTTTCTGTTTCTTCATCCAGTCCATTGGTAGGTTCGTCAAGGAGAAGGACCTCCGGGTCCATTGCAAAGACCGTAGCCAAGGAGACCAGCCTTTTTTCACCTCCTGATAGTTTGTAGGTTATCCTATCCTTAAACCCGGAAAGGTCAAGTCTGGCAAGTGTGTTCAAGGCAATGTCTTTTGCCTCTTCCGGGGATTTCCCCAGATTCAGCGGGCCAAAGGCGACATCTTCAAGGACCGTGGGACTGAATAATTGGTCATCAGGGTCTTGAAAAAGGAGCCCTATCCTTTTTCTGGCCTCTCTAAAATCTTTTTCCTCTTTGGCATGCCTGCCGAAAAGTTTGACGGTGCCGGAATAGGGTTTTAATAGACCCAGGATAATATGAAAAAGCGTGGTTTTACCGCTGCCGTTCGGCCCCACAAGACCGATACGGTCACCTGGATGAAGATGAAAACTCAGGTTATCAATTACGGGTTTACCCGCTGAATATGAGAATGATACCCCTTCTAAATTAATGATCAGGTTGTTACGACCCATTGCAAAACCGCCAGTCCTGAAATTACGGCCAGCATCAGTGACAGACAAAAGATATCTTCCATTTTGAGGGAAAATTGTGTTAATGAATGATATTTTTTGTTAAATCCCCTGCAACGCATAGCCTTGTGGATTCTTTCCGCCCGGTCATAACTTCTGACCAGAAGCATTCCCACAAGATAAGCATAACTCTTGTAGGTGTGCATATTTGATCGAGGGACAAAACCACGCACCCTCATCGCGTTTGTCAGCCTGCGATACTCCTTATAAATTACATGGATATAGCGGAAAGTAAACAAAAAAAGGTGTGTTATTTTATTTGGAAAATGGAGTTGTCCCATGGCATGGCCCAGTGAAAAAATCGGTGTTGTGGACAAAAGAGCAATCATGGACAAAAGGATAGAATTGCTTTTGACCGTAATTTGACTCGCAAGCAATATCCCTTCTTTGGTTGCGACAAACGGCCCTATGGCAAACCATTCTTCACCGTTGTATGTAAACGGAAGAACCAACCAGAGGAAAAGGATGAATCCATTGACTAATAATAACCTATGGAAGACTTTTTTTATTGACAGTTTGGCCATGGCCACAAGAAATAGCGATATGGCCAATGCGGGAAGCAATGCTAAAAATCTGCTTGATATGGCAACTATCACAGAAAAAAATGCAACGATGATAAGTTTAACCCTTGGATCCAGACCGTGAATAATGGAGTTGCCCGTAGAAAATTGTTCCTCAATCATCTTGTATTTCTAAACCTCAACGCTTTTTCCCTCTGTTTTTAAAATATAGTGCGACTCCCATGAGTCCGAAGATATACCCGATGCCCCCGATTATTTCGGTGAGAGAGGGCTTGGTATTCCTGGATTCGGTTATCATCCTGATAATGGGCCTGAGTTTTTTATCCAGGGAATCCTCAACAATCTTTTGGACTTCTTTTTTGCTTAACCCGACCGCTATTGGCCCGGAAGGCTCAGCAGTACTTTTTTTCTCCACAATAGCGCCTGCTTCACGAATTTCTGATTCCGGGACCGTCCACTCTGCTTTATGGCCCATAGCGGCATTAAGGACGATCCTCAAATCAGTTACTTTAGGTATTTTAAAAGAAAATTCTCCTTCGTTATCGGTCTTTCCTTCCAAAAGTTTTTTGCCGTCCTTATCAAATATTTCAACCGGTGCATGAATAGCCTTTTTTCCTCCGCTAAACTTACTCTCAGTGAAAACCGTGTCTCCCTCAACCCAGGCAAAAATCATTACCTTATGGGCCTTGGCAGGAACATGGCTCCCTATTAGGATGATAGCGGTTAAAAGAATAATAAAGGAAAACCGGGTATTATGACCCTTTTTCATAAACACCTCCCAGAATCTCTGGTTTTACCTTCTTCAAAAATGCTACACAAAAAAGCGTAATGATTCCTTCAATAATCATTACGGGCAGATGAGCCAATAAAATGAGTTTGGCCGCCGATATAAATGATTTCCCTGTAAACAACAAAGCACCTGCCACAAAAATGCCTGAAAGGAGAACAGAGAAAAATCCACAGGCAAAGGCGGCTGCCAAACTCAAAAGCCTGTTTTTTCCTTTTATAAGGTTGCCGAAAACATAGTAACCCATTAAACCGGGCAGGGCCATGATTACCGTATTAACGCCAAGCACAGTGATCCCACCGAACTGGAAAAGAATTGCCTGAAGCGCCAAAGCGACCAATATTGAAGGAAAACAGAGCCAGCCCAAAAGGAGTCCGTTTATCCCATTGAGGACGAGGTGGACACTGGATGGACCCATTGGAACGTGGATCAAAGAGGCGACAAAAAAAGTGGCTGACAGGACCGCGGCCTCTGGAATCTTATCGTAATCCATTTTTTTCAGACCCACTGAGATCCCGGTTACCGCCAGGGCTGCACCCGTGACAAGCACCGGTGCGGATAATACTCCCTCGGATATATGCATTTTTTTACCCGCAAACAAAAAAACCAGGAATGCCTGTTGGATTTCAATCCATTTGAGCCTTCCTGGCTTTTTTAATTTTTACAGTTAATTTTAAAAGGAGATGTAACGCTAAAAACGCAATTTCTTATTACGTAAAATTTAGATAATTTTTATATGGTTAATGAGAGAATGTCAAGAAAAAAGGGGCTCACCCTGAGGATGAACCCCTCTAAGAGACCTTTGCAAAACGCCCCCTTTTGCTCAATTCCTGCGTCAGTCTCAAATTTTAATCCTCAAAATACTCAATGTATTCCTGTGGTTAAAATTTTCGCCTTCCTTGTTATTGAACAAAATTGAGCATTTTTCAAAGGTCTCTCTAAAAAAAAACATCAACAACAGTTTATGCTAATCCTGCGATTTCTTCTTTGACGGTTACACCGATTTTGTACAGAACCGTCAATACCAGAAAGCCTATGGCCCATACCGCGATGGAAATAAGAATTTCAGGTACTGTGGGGACATATTCATTCACATGATGCAAGGGGTTGGGGACAAACCCGCCGGATATCATTCCCAGGCCCTTGTCAATCCAGGTGCTGACAAACACGGTGATGCAGGCTGCAACCAGAACCGTCTCGTTTTTGCGGGTTACCGGGTTGACCAGCAAAATAATCGACACCACCATAAGTATCATGGAGGCCCACATCCAGGGCACTAAAACACCGTGTCCGTGCAATCCCACAAAAAGGTAGATTAGATGGTCCATATGATCCGGTATTTTGCTGTAGAATACCACAAAGACCTCGCACAGAAAAAAGAATACATTGACGGTGATGGCATATGCCACGACTTTGGCGAGAGACTGGATCTGTTCCTTGCCCGGATCAAACTTGGTAAATTTCCTGACAATCATGCACAACAGGATTAAAAGCGCCGGACCTGCAGCAAAGGCCGAAGAAAGAAAGCGGGGTGCCAAAATAGCGGTGAGCCAGAACCCCCTGCCCGGAAGACCACAGTACAGATATGCCGTTACCGTATGGATACTCACAGCCCATGGGATTGAAATATATATAAAAGGTTTTAACCATTTGGGCGGGGCAACATTGTTGCGCTCTGCTTCCAGTACTTTCCAGGAGATAACAATATTCAGTAAAAGGTAGCCGTTTAACACGATCATATCCCAGAAAAGAATCGAATTGGGTGTGGGGTGCAACAGCACATTCATGACCCGTATGGGCTGGCCCAGATCCACGAAAATAAACAGGATGCACATGGTCACCGAAGCCACCGCCAGAAATTCTCCCAAAATGGTAATCCTGCCGAATGCTTTATAATCATGCAGATAATAGGGAAGAACCACCATTACCGCCGATGCAGCCACACCGACAAGGAACGTGAACTGGGCGATATAAAATCCCCAGGATACGTCCCGGCTCATGCCTGTAATCCCTAAGCCGAAACGAAACTGCCACAGATAGCAGACAAAACCAACACTGATAACGGCGAGTAACGCCGCCATCCATCCATAGTATCTTTTGCTTCCTGTTAACGCCTTTTCAAGCATATCCACCTCATATAATATAAAATACTGATGGCCCAGCTCCCAGGGCCGGTTTACGACGTATCGCATAATTGGCTTTTAACAGTTTTCTGACTTCCGATTCAGGATCATCCAGATCGCCGAAGGTCAGCACACCGTTGGACGCCTCAACACAGGCCGGCATTCTCCCCACCGCCAGTCTTTCCGCACAGAAATTACATTTTTCAACAACCCCTTTTGTTCTGGTGGGAAATTCGGGGTTGGTCTCCTTGATAAAGGGGCGCGGATCTCTGAAATTGAAACTTCTGGATCCATAGGGGCAGGCCGCCATGCAGAATCTGCAGCCGATGCATCGATGAAAATCCATGAGTACGATTCCGTCTTCGCGTTTAAACGTTGCCTTTGTAGGACAAACCCGAACACAGGCAGGATTTTGACAATGATTACAAAGGGTTAAAAAAGGTAAATGCTTGACCCTTTCATCTACAAATTCATGTTCCTGGGTCGGAAATTCATGTTTAAACTCTTCCAGCCAAATCCATTTGATCTCATGATTTTTATTTTCAAATTCAGGAACATTATGGATTTTATGGCAGGCCTCAATCATGGGCTTGAGGTCTTCTTCGGATTCGATTTTGCGGGTGTCAACAACCATGGCCCATCTTTTGGCTATCAAAGCATCTTTGCCTTTCATGATTTCAGGCTTAGATGTTTCTTCATGTTCACCGGACGCGGCCAGTACGTCGAGTACCGGCTTAGCCCCTAAACCGAGTGCTGAAACACCGGCTATTTTCAAAAATTTTCTTCTGCTGCTTTTCATCACTTGGTCTCCTTTGGATCGATGTGGCACTCCCAGCAGTAAGGGGTTACCGAAGCATAATTATGGCATTTGTCACAAAATTCAGCCTTTTCCACGTGACAATCCAAACAGGTATTGGTAAGACTCATATTAAATTCCTTCCCACTGCTGCTTACAAAGATCCTTTTGGCGTCTCGTACAACCGTATCCCTCCATTCATTCAGAAGCTGCATATGCTCCATCTTCATGTATTCTTTGGGCATGACACACTCTTTTGCGGCTTTGGCTTTGTCAGAAATTTTGGGTTCCGGCGCCGGAGCGGCATTTCCAAAGTTGAACCAGAAGGGAAACGTTATCACAATTACAAAGATGCAAAGACCGACTAAAACTGCTCCTTTATCATAAATCTTTTTTTTATTCGGCATCTTCATCCTCCATTCCCGGCAACGGTTCATTGCGCAGATCTACCGTTCGCTTTTTTTCTCCGGGCAAAATCAGGGCATTGGCCACCAGCTCGTGAACACCGCAGTTATCCACTTCGGGAAGCCAGTACTCCAACGCTGTGGGAAACGCGGCTCTGTCAATGGCGCAGATACACGACAGCATATTCACACCGTGTTTTTCGTGGACATATTTGACCGCATTGAGTCTGGGCAGAGCGCCTTGCATCCTCAGCTCCATGTTTTCTCCGGCATTGAGACCCGCCCCGCTGCCGCAGCAAAACGTCTGTTCCCGGATGGTGTTGGCAGGCATTTCGTAAAAATGATTACATACGTTTTTGATGACATAACGAGGTTCTTCCAGCAATCCCATTCCTCTGGCAGGGTTACATGAGTCATGATAGGTGACCTTCAAATGGTCGTTTCTGGAAGGGTCCAGATCGAGTTTTCCGTGCTTGATAAGGTCGGCGACAAACTCGGTAATATGAACCATTTTCGTAGATCTGGCATTTTCGAATTTGGTTCCGGTAATGGGAGATACCGGTTCTTCCAGAAAATCGGCGGGACCGTTCATGGTATCCATGTACTGATGTACCACCCGCCACATGTGACCGCACTCTCCGCCCAGAATCCATTTTACGCCCAGTCGTTTGGCTTCCGCATACATTTTGGCATTCAGCCGCTTCATCATCTCATGAGAGGTAAAAAAACCAAAATTTCCACCTTCGGAAGCGTAAGTGCTCCAGGTGATTTCAAGACCATATTTCTCCTGTAAAAAGTGAAACAGCATCATGTATCCCATGCAGGTAAACGTTCCGGGATCGGCGAAAACATCACCGGAAGGGGTTATAAAAAGGATATCGGCCTTCTCTTTCATGAAATGGGGTTCTACCCGGATGCCGGCAACATCTTCGATCTCATCGGTAAAGAAATCTATCATATCCTTGTAAGCATGGGGCTGAATACCCAAATGATTCCCTGTTCGGTAGCAAAAGGCCACCGGCGCTGCAACCCAGTCAATGTTCAGGCCGATGAGATTCAATAATTCCCGGCCGAAAATGGTAATCTCTGCCGTGTCAATGCCGTATGGGCAAAAAACCGAGCAGCGACGGCATTCTGTACACTGAAAGAGATAATACCACCATTCTTTTAACACCTCCAGGGTCATCTCTCTGGCGCCGTAGCTCTTTTTGACTTTCTTTCCGAATAATCCGAGAATTTTACCGGCGGTGGTGAAATCGTTTCTATAAATGGAACGAAGCAATTCGGCCCGCACAACCGGCATGTTTTTGGGATCGCCGGACCCGATAAAAAAATGACATTTGTCGGCACAGGCGCCGCAGCGCACACAGATGTCCATAAAGACTTTTATGGAACGAAACCTGTCGAGCCGCTCCTTGAAGCCTTTGTGAAGTATTTCCTGCCAGTTTTCAGGAAGTTTCCAGTCTTCGTCATAGCAGCTCCAATCTCTGGGATTGGGAAAACCGACAGTTTCAAGCCGTTCAGGCTTAGCCGCATGGCATGCGATGCCTTTCCTGATTTCGACAGGCGTATCCATCCATCCCCTAGGGGAGGGTTTATGCTCTATTTTTGCTAAAAATTCATCCGGATTTGGAAGTTCTGACATTACTTACTCCTTTTCCTCTGGTTCCTCCGGCGGTTTCGCCGCTAACGGTTTATCCACGCGCAATCCTGCTTCGACCATCTTTTCCCTGAACTCGTCTTCATATGCTTCATATGTGTGAACCTTGACAGGATAATTCCATGGATTGATATGTCTTTTAAAACGGTTGTTGTTGACCATATTTCGGGTGGGGCTCATAAAAATTCCTCCCAGGTGCATGAGTTTGCTGAAGGGGAAATAGGCTAAAAGAACACTGACAAAAAATAGGTGCACATAAAAAATGCTGCCGATTCCTTCAGTGATATGGGGCTTAAAAGTTGCCAGGCTCATGGTAAACTCTTTTACACCCACGATATCCACCTTAGTAAAGTAGCGCATCAAGATTCCGGTAAACGCAATGCCAATAATCAAAAACAGGGGGAAATAGTCTGAAGCCAGTGAAATATATCTCATCTGTGGAATATATATTCTTCTTAAGAACAAGAAGATTAAAGCGGCCAGCAGGACCACGCCGGAAATTCTAAGCTCCGGCAGTCCGATCTGCAGAAAACCGTCCAGTTTTGCCACTAATTCCACTAAAGCCGGCACCGGTTCCGAAAAGAATCGAAGATGTCTGAATAATACGACGAAAAAGGTCCAGTGAAATGCCAGCGAAAAGAGCCACAACCACTTTTCCCATTCATAGGAAAGCTTATCGCCCTCTTTTAATGCCATTTTTGTATTTCTGAATAATGACCGGAAAAAAACGATTTCCAGAAACATCCGAATAATAACGCCGCCGATAGTCGTGGGGTTGTCAATGCTGTTGGGTTTGATCCAGGGCAAAGATTTTTCCTGACCGCATGTTGTGGGAATGCGAAAAGGAACCGGTGAACGGGCCCAGTCTATAATGCGGTTTATAAATCCCAAAATAAAAATAACTAACGCCAGATAAGGTATGATAATACCAAAAAATACCTCACCCCCCGGCAACATAACGCCCACATAGGCAACCAGAAACAGAACGATTACCGCTACGAGGGAATACATGTAACTAATATTCATTATACCATTACCTCACTTAATGGCCTCATAACAACATATAAAGTTTATCCAAAATCGTCTCAGGCAGCTTTTTTACAAATGATTTTTCAAAAAACTAATATACCGTTTGAAGCCTCCTTAAGTATTAACATTAGGTTTAATGTCCGGTTCATCCACCGGCATCTCTCTAACCAAACCCGCCCTCTTAAAAGCCTTATAAGTTGTATTTCTCATCTCATTGGCTTTGAGGTCGTAAATCTTTTCTTTGCATTCCATGTAAAGGTTAAACGCAATCATGGCCAATTGATCGATTTTTGACTCGAACAACAGCAGTTCATTGAAAAGCTGCTCTTCCAAAGCCTCCTTTTTTATATTTTCTCTTATGGCCTTTTTTAAAAGAAAGATGAAACTTATGGCTTGTGCAGGGGAGAAGTTTTGAATCGCTCTGATCCTGATGATAGGATCGAGGAAGGAAATTATGGAGTCATGGTCCATCTCTTTGAGGAGTTCATTATACAATGCTTCCAATCCCCGGGATATGGTTCTTCCAACAGGGTTGGCAAACGGATCTTTTTGCTTTTTTAGAAATGATGCGGTGTCGGGCGGATAAGTTTCAACTGCTAAAGTAAACCAGTTTTTTATAATCGCGGTTTTTCTTTGCGCCAGCAAATTGTTGAGCCTCATATTCAGGACCGCTCCAAATTTCCACTTCTATTGAGTCGATCACCAGTCGATATTAACAAAATTGCCTATTAATATCAGTTGGTTAATCGACCGTTCCCGTTGGAGATAAACCATTTCCATTTGGAGAAAAAAAACAGAAAAATCACATTGAAAAAAGTCCTATAAACATTTTGCAAATTCATGTCAAGGATAAATAAAAAAAAAGATGTGAAATAGAGGAGGTTTCCTTTGTAGAATTTCCGATAGGTTTATTTGTTTGTATTCAAACCGAATTCGACGGTTTTGGCAAAAAGTGTATTACGGTGTATTCCCAGTCGTTCTGCAGCCTTTTTTCTATTGCCGTCAACGCTTTCAAGAATCTCGGAAATGTAATTTTTCTCAAATTCTCTAACGGCTTGTTTAAGGGTCATATCTTTAATTCCCCTTTTACCAGTGTTGAAAGTGGAAATATCTTTAAGATGAATCACAGAGCCTTTTGTAATGGCAAACAATCTTTCTACCAGGTTTTGAAGTTCTCTGACATTTCCCGGCCAATCATATTCTGTTAATATGTCAACGGCCTCTTCGGAAAATATTTTGGGAGGTTTCCCGGTATTCATGGAATTTAATTCCAAAAAGTGGTTCAATAGAAGTGGGATATCGTCTTTTCTTTCTCTTAGGGGAGGGAGTTCGATGGGAAAAACGGCCAGCCTATAATAGAGATCTTCACGAAATTCTTCCTGTAAAATCAAATTATTGAGGTCTTTGTTCGAAGATGCCACAAACCTGACATCAACCTTGACAACCTTGGTGCTGCCGAGTCTTTCAAATTCTTTTTCCTGAATGATTCGTAGAAGCTTAGCCTGCATATTGATATCCAGAGAATCGATATCATCCAGTAAAATAGTCCCCTTGTCTGCAATTTCCAGTTTTCCGACACTGGTATGGGTGGCCCCGGTAAACGCTCCCCTGTTGTGACCGAAAATTTTACTCTCCATCAGGGTCGCCGGTATGGCGGAACAATTAATAACCACAAACGGATCTTTATGTCTTGATCCCCGGTTATGAATGGCTCTGGCAACCAGTTCCTTGCCCGTACCGCTTTCCCCCTGTATCAGTACGCTGCCATCACCTTGAGAAACAATCGATATCAACTCAAAGATTTTTATCATCTTTTCATCTTTGCCGACCATCTTCTCAAAGGGGCAATATCGTTCGAGTTCGTCCTTTAGATAGGCAACTTCTTTTACCAGACTTCGTTTTTCCATGGCCCGATGGATTACCGTCAAGACATCATCCACAACAAACGGTTTAATAATATATTCATACGCCCCCAGTTTAATCGCCTTTACCGCCGTTTGAACTTCATTAACTGCGGTTACCATGATTATTTCTGTATTAGGATCTGCTTCCTTGAATTTTTCAAGGAGGTTCAGGCCTCCGGTATCCGGCAAAAGGATATCTAGCAAAACCAGATCGACTTTATTTTTTATAAAAATATCTATAGCTTGTTGACCTGTACCCGCCAGAAGCACATTATAGTCATCTTTTAAGACCATGTTGAATGACTGGCGAACGCCATTTTCATCATCCACAACAAGAATCGTATGATTTTTTTTCATATCCAGTTTACTCGTTCTTCATTTATAATCCGCAAGTTTCGGATGGGCCGGTTTACAAATATCGGGAGATTTAAAACAATGGCCGAACAAGCAAACTTTATGCCATGTTTTTTAAGCCCACCTGCGTCAGACTATGTTAAGTTATTATTATTTTATGGTTAATTCGGTGTTAAGATCCTTAAAAAATATTTCATCATAAAATTTTATTTTCGTCAATCATAGAGTGTTCAAAACTAAAATGCACAGAAAAATGTGCATCGTGCACATTTTTCTGTGCATATCTCTTATCTGATTCTCCATGCCGAGCCTCGTCTATTAAAAGTATAAATTGTTTTGTTATATATTTTCATATTATTCAATTAATGTAACATCGCTCTAAACAAGGATCTTAAATAGATTCTTATCGTAAGTCTATCTCAAAACAGCTTTTTAAAACCCAGATCCCATCTATTCGGCAGGTTGTGGCACGTTTTTTGATAAAAAAGAAAGCAAATGGATTGATAGACATCATAGGTTCAACCTGAATAGATGAGTCTGTTGATTAATGGTCTTTTCGCACAATCCGCCGGAGGCGGACAAGTCTCTGCGTTATGCTCAAAAAATAATCCTCGTTGCGCCTCTATTTTCATCTTGATGTTGTGAATTATACGTTTTTGAAATTCTATCCAGCTATAAGCGGAAAAAAATCCAAGAACACGATGGAGGTATACCCATGAAGATCAATTTAAGTTCTTTTCTACAAGGGCGATTCAACATTTTTTTATGCAGGATGCTGGGGTGGAGGATGACCCTATTTTATATGAGCATTTTGGGTAAATTATATTTTTTCTTTAATAGAAAAGAAAAATGGAAAATCAAAAGGGCTGTTAAAACGGTTTTCATGGACCATAAAAACAGCTCTGAAATAAAATCCATTACAAGAGACGTTTTTAGAGGGATTTTATTCCATTACTACGAAAAAATTTTTAATGCCTTTTCCGCTAATGAAACATGGAAAACCTTTTTCCGAACACACATAGAGAATCAAGGTATAACCTATATAAATCAAGCGCTTAACAAAGGTAAGGGTGTTCTTTTAATCACCGGTCATCTCGGGGGGGTTGAATTCATTCCGGGTTATTTGGCGTTAAATAATTACCCGGTAACCATTGTGGTGAAATTTAAAACAAACCGGTTGCGGGAAATATCAAATCAACGCGCCGGCGAAGTTTCAGCCAGATTTATTGACCCGGACCGGACCCCAAATATCATGAAAGCGATTTCTGAAAATCTAAAAGAAAACCGGGTTGTGATAACCCAATGTGACGAGATAGATGAATGGAGGCCCTGTCGTAATAAAAAAATAGATTTTCTGGGCAAGCATATTCATATGGACAAAACAATAAATATTCTGTCCAAAAGATGTAAGGCCGCTATCGTTTTTGGAGCTATGCACAGAGATTCCTGGCAAAGATATAAATTTATAACATCTTCTTGGGAAGAAATGACAAAGCAGTATCAGCGATCCATGGATATGTCCATCGGGGAGGTCGTCCTAAAATTTATGGAACATTATATATACAAATTTCCTGAAGAATGGTATCAATGGAAAAAATATTCGAATTTGGATATTTTTGCACCCACTGACGTGGCAACAGAAACACCGGCATCTCCTGTGCTTGAACCTTCCCTTATTTGAGCCTGAGTCAGATACTATAGGATTTTAAATGTTCTTGTTTATTGAGCCGATTTCAAAAAATACAGGGATGTATGTCCCTGCTTATCCCTTACCTATTCTGGAAATCACGAGTTTTATAAAGATTAAAAGACCGGACATAGAAATCAAAGTTATTTCCATAGCCATGGACTATGGTTTGCCTCTTAACAAAGATGGAAAAAAACAGATAATTCGGGAATTCTTTAAAGACCTGGCTAAAATAAAACCAAAGGGAGTCGGCATATCATGCACGGCAATTTCCCAGGCAGAAGAGGTTGTTGATATTTGCAATCTTATTAAGAAGTTGGACCCTGATATTTTTATCTTTTTAGGGGGGTATTTCCCGACCATTTACTATGAAGAAATCTTTTCCAAAACCACGGCCGTCGATTTGATTGTTTTGGGTGAAGGCGAAGAGCCTTCACTGAAGATCGTTGAACTTTTGCATGAGGGGAAAAACCCGATAAATGAGAATATCCCCAACATTGTGTGGAAAAAAGAGGGCCAAACCCATTTAAGCAGGAGAGGGAAACGGTTTGATCTTGCCCAAAAAGCGCTTCTTAACCTTGATTTATTAATGTATCCCGGTGATTACGATATTCTACCCTATGCATTCAGCAGGGGCTGTGCCTATGGGTGTAATTTTTGCATGGAGGAATTTATACGACCCCATAGAAGAAAAGTGCCGTCAGAAATCATCCAGAACGATTTGAAAAATTTGGTAGATAAAATTAATGCACCCACACTGCTGGTGAGTGATGCTCTTTTTAAATCCTTTGATCTGTTTCCACTCCTCAGGTCATTGGGAATGAAAGTGAATTTTGAAAGTCGTTGCGATGTTCTTGATCCTTCCATTATCTCCGGCATTGCAGATGTGTGCAGCATTATCGCCCTTGGCTTTGAGTCGGCCAGTTACAATACGTTAAGACGCATGAATAAAGTTAAGGATAAATCTCATTATGAAAAATATATTGCAAATACCCAAGCTATTTTCAAAGAAGCGTCCCGAAATGAAATTCCGATGATCATTTTTATGATTTCAGGGTATCCGGGTGATACGGAAAAAGATCTTAAAGAAAGCTTTGATTTTGTCCAAAATTTGTCTAAATACAAAGGTCCGGGCGGACATATCTTTAAGGTAGGGGAATGTCATGTATATCCCAAAACCAAGATTTATGACCTTGCCGTATCTCTGCCGGATGTTGTTTTTGACGATGACGGTGTTTTTGGCCAGAACATTGTCAGACAGCCGTCGAAAAATTTGGACTTTGAGACTATTCTCGATTATAATACTAAAATTTTTAATCTATCCAATTACACGCAAAAAATAAAAAATGCACTTTTAAATATTATGCCTTTTTTCAGACTTCCGGCTTGGTCCTTAAGAGATGATGCCGTACCCGATCCATGTTTCAGAGACAATAACAGATCAATATTTAACGTACAGGGAGAAAGCCTTTCAATTTTCAGAAAATCGGTGCCCGTTTTAACCGAAAAATATAAAAAATTGATGTCAGATCAAAGAAACACCCGAATTTTAAAGTTATAAAATTCAGAAAAGCTATGCATTCCCGGCCTGTATCACACCTCGGTCGGGAGCAACCCTACTCAGCTTTTAACTCATAAAACGGCTGATAAAATGGAAAAGGAAACGAGTTGCATAAATTCTAAAGCAATCCTTGATTATGTCAAAAAATATAATGACGGTGACTGCAGTGCTCTTTTTGGGAATCTTGACCCTGAAATTGATGCTCTCCAGGATCCTGAAAGTTTTTTAAGAGATCCCAACAGTTGGATTTCCTGCAGCGTTATTTCAAAATTATACAAAAGAGCGGCATCTATCCTTAATGATGAAAAGGCGGCTTATAAAATCGGCAGGTATGCTACAGAAAACATTTCTCTGGGTTACGCTCAGCGTATTATATTCAAGGCATTTTGGTCTGTTAGAAAAGCGCTCAAGCATGGCCAGAAAGTAAATGACCGCTGGAATAGAAATAAGAGAGTCGAGCTTGTTGAACTTAAAAAAAATAACGCGGTTGTCCGTTTACACTGGGACCCTAAGATGGAGGTAACAAAAAATATATGCCTGTATAATCAAGGCGTTTATGCTTCAATGCCGCAAATATGGAAAGGAAGCCCCGCAGTAATTAAAGAAAAATGTTGCTACTTTGATGGAAATCCATACTGTGAATACCATATTAAATGGCCTTTCAAAAACAGATTCCATGAGATTTTTTCACGGTTTTTCACGTCAAAATCGGTTCTTATGGAAACCATAACGGAAATGGAAGAAGATAAAGCGGTCATCGAACAAAAATACGAGGAAGTCAACCTGCTGAATATAGAGCTTAATAAAAGAATCAAACAACTTGAAGCCATACAGGAAACCGGTAAGGCGATCCTGTCTTTGCTGGACCTGGAACAACTCCTTTCGGTCATTATGAACCTTCTGTCCACCGTATGCCGGATCAATCGTGCCGTAATTATGCTGGTTAATGAAGACAGAGGGTTTCTTGAATACATTCACGGTATTGGTGTTAATGGTGAAATGCCGGAGGCCATCAAAAATTACAAGGTTTCTTTAAACCGTTTAAGTAATATTCTTGTCAGGGTAACCAATACCGGACGGCCGGAATATGTGCCTGAGGTAAAGAGCTCAACCCTTAGAAAAGAGAATATTATGTTGACCCACGGCAAACCGACTTCGGTATATGTAATTCCCCTCATCACTCGCTCCAAAGTGATCGGTATTATTGCCACGGATGCGGTTGATGGGAAGGGGGTACCCAAAGAGACCCGGGAAACACTGGAAGTTTTTGCCCCTCAGATCGCTATTGCCATAGAAAATGCGAAACTTTACAGCAGGCTTCAAGAACAGATGGAAGAACTCAAGCAATCACATGCTCTCTTGAGCCGGTCAGAAAAATTCTCTTTTTTAGGAAATCTGGCGGCAAGACTTGCCCATGAGATCAAAAATCCCTTAACAGCCATAGGGACTTTCATACAGATGATGCCGCAGAAATACAACGATGAAGAATTTCAACAAGACTTTCATAAGATTGCCCTGGAAGAGACACGCCGGATAAATAATCTTATTACCGAACTTCTGGACCTGGTTAAGACAAAAGAATCGCACATGGAGTTAAATGATCTGCATGGATTGATTGATACAATGATTCTTCTGATCTCACCCCAAAGTAAGGCCAAGAAGATTGATGTCTCCTGTCAATTTGATCCAAATATCGGGCAAGTCTGGATGGATTCTGAAAAAATGAAACAGGTCGTTTTAAATATTCTTTCAAATGCAGTGGATTTTACCCCTGAGGGAGGAAAGATCGAATTAATAACAAAAAATTGTACGGAAAAGGAAAAACAGGCCACAGTTAGCATTGAGATTAAAGACAATGGCCCCGGAATTCCACCTTCTCATATTGACAGGGTGTTTGATCCCTATTTTACGACGAAACATAAGAGTAATATTCACAGCGGTACAGGCCTTGGATTGTTTGTAGCCCATCAAAATATGCAAGATCATGGCGGGATTATCCAAGTAAGAAACAATAAGAATGAAGGGGCAATATTTACTTTAATACTGCCGAATATTCCTTCCTGATCATTCCTCATCGCCAAACAAGATTGATATAAGGACCCATGATATGCGAATAGACAAGATCTGTGTATATCCGATTATACTTCCGTTTTCAGAAGAGTTCTCTCACTCCCTGAGGAAAAGATATTCAGTCAATAACATCATCGCCGAAGTGGTTGCCGAACAGGGTAAAATCAAAGGATATGGTGAAGGCGCTCCAAGGTCTTTTGTAACCGGAGAATCTCAGGAAAGTGTGGCTCAAAGTATATACCGCTTTATTAATTTGAATAATTTTCCCTGGGAGTTGAATCACATTTCTCAAATATGGAATTTTATTGACGGTCTTTTCCATGGAAAGGCTCACAATGCTGCTATTTGTGCTCTGGAAACAGCGCTGCTGGATGCTTTGGGCAAAAGCCAGGGAAGAAACATCATAGATTATTTTCCCAAAGATTTTATGACAAACAAAGTTTACTATGGCTCTGCACTTCCGCTTGCCGGCAAAAAAAGAATTGTTGAGATATGTCAGCTGATCAAAAAAATGAAAGTGAAAAAGTTGAAACTGAAATTGGGCAAAGATCTATCCCAAAACAAAGAAATTCTGGAAGCGGTTCGCATGGTGTTTGGAGAAGATTGTGATCTTAAAATTGATATAAACTGTGTCTGGGATTATGCTCTGGCCGTAAAGCACCTATCCTTGATAAAGAACTACGGGATAAAAGTTGTAGAGCAGCCGATGAGGCCTAACGATCCGGAAACTGCCGATTTTGCCGAGCTTATGCAAAATGCCGGTGTGGTCCTGATGGCCGATGAGTCGGCATGCTCTTTGGATGATATGAAAAAGATTGTCCGAGAGGGCACCTATAAGATGATCAACGTTAGATTGTCCAAATGCGGAGGATTCAGAAATTCATTGAAGGTTATCGATTACTTAAGGTCCAATGGAATTTCTTTCCAGATCGGATGCCATTTGGGTGAGTCCGGCCTTCTTTCGGCCGCCGGCAGGATTTTATGCCTTCTTTGCAGTGATGCCGTATACTGTGACGGTTCATATGATGAATTTTTGCTCGAAAAAAATCTTACCGTCGAAGATGTGTCAATGGGACCAGGGGGTGAAGCCGATCCTTTGAAGGGGCCGGGACTGGGTATAGAAGTCAACGGTAAAAATCTGGCGGGGTTGTCTAAAGGTTTCAACACCGTAACGGTTTCTAGACCCTGACCATAGTCCGGATTAAACGGAAAAAATCATAACTTTCTTTTTTTTCTTTCTATATATTGAGTAAGAACATGTGCGAAAAGCCGGGTTCCTACTTCCAAGGCCCTTTCGTCAATGTTGAAATATGGAGAATGGAGACCGTATTGAAAGCCTTTGAGGGGATCGTGGCATCCCAATCCTACCATTATCCCGCCCCATTTTTGGCAAAAGTAAGCAAAATCCTCGGCCCCCATTCGGGGAAGTCCGCTGTGCACTTTGTCCGCTCCCAGAACTTCTCCGGCGCAGGTAACGGTGTGCTTAACCAGTTCAGAATCATTGATCAGCACGGGATACCCCTTTTTAACTTCAAGCGTTGCCCGGATGCCGCAGGACCGCGCCACCCCTTTAACCAGTTCTTCAAGACGTTTGATGATCTGTTTGCGAATGTCCGGCTGCAGGGTTCTGAGGGTTCCCTCGAGCACAGCGTCTTCCGGTATGATATTTGAAGCCGTTCCGGCCTGAAAACGGCCGATGCTCAGCACTGCGCTTTCAAGTGGCGGAACCTCCCGGCTGATAAGAAACTGTAGTTGTGTAACCAGATGGGCTCCCGCCACAATGGGGTCTTTGCAGTGATGCGGATGAGCGCCGTGGCCGCCTTTACCTCTTAATCGAATAAAGAGTGTATCCGCGGCCGCATTGCTGATTTCAGGAGCTATTCCGATATGTCCCACAGCAAATTCGGGATACATATGGCCGGAAAAAGCTGCTTCCACCGGTTCCGAGTTAAAAACACCGGAGTCCAGCATGGCCCTGGCGCCGGCTCCGCCTTCTTCAGCGGGTTGGAAGATGAAAAGGATTTTACCGGAACCATTCTCATGCCACCGGTTTTCCATGAGCCATCGTATGACACCAAGGGCAATGGTCGTATGTCCGTCATGACCACAGGCATGCATGAATCCCTTATTTTGCGATTTGTAAGGGATAACATTTTTTTCTTCCAGAGGAAGGGCATCCATATCCGCTCGAAAGGCCACCATGGGTCCGGGTTGACTTGCGCTGACCTTTGCGACAACACCGGTTCCTCCCACGCCTGCTTGGAAAGGAACGTTGAACTCATCAAGCACTTCGCAAATTTTGGCAGAGGTTTTCTCTTCCTTATACGCCGGTTCCGGGAACCGGTGGAACCAGCGACGCAACTCCACAAGCCAATTGTAAAACTCATCGGACAGTTTTCCATACATTCCATACCTCCTAATCCGGACCATTCGGTTTTTTCTTATTTTCTCGAGAATCCTTAACGCAAACTTGCAAAAAGTTCAACAATGAATAAAATAGGTGGTTGATGATATTTATTTGCCGACTATTGTGATGTAGAATAGAAGATGATTATTAATGGAATATACAGGTAGTAATGGAATGCTGAATTCTTTCGGGAATACGTCCGTCTTATTAAAAAAGATTATGCACGCACTTCAAGGAAGAAACCACAATGATATCGTTTTTTCCAAAGGCGTTACAGATTCATCTATCACATCTTCGGTGCTGTTTTTGCTCGGTCCCAATTGCCAAGAAAAAGGATTTTCTCCAACGCCCTGTCTGATTTTAACCAAACGATCCTTAAAGGTAAAACAACCAGGAGACCTTTGCTGTCCGGGTGGAAGTATCTCTTCCGGTCTCGATTCTTATCTTGCAAAGCTTTTATATTTGAGTGGTTCTCCACTATCCCGTTGGCCTTACTGGTCACTTTGGCGTAAAAAGCGGCACAAGGAGGCACGAAGACTGGCGTTGCTTTTTGCCACTTGTTTACGGGAGGGTTTTGAGGAAATACGTTTGAACCCTCTGGGAGTGAAGTTTCTGGGACCTCTGCCGTCACAGCAACTTGTCATATTCCGCAAGGTAATCTATCCAATGGTGTGCTGGAATGGACATCAAAAGCAGTTTTTCCCGAATTGGGAAGTGGAACGTGTGGTTTATATTCCCCTCCAAAATCTGTTGACCCCTTCCAATTATGCACGTTATCGATTACATATTGCTACACCCCATGAGAACAGGAACAACTTGGATACAAAAGATTATCCATGCTTTCTCCATAAATATCAGGATGAACCTGAAGTGCTTTGGGGCGCAACTTTTCGGATTGCAATGATTTTTCTAGAAATTATCTTTGGATTTAAGCCTCCGGATATGGATTCGCTCCCTGTGATCAACGGATCTTTGGGTGAAAATTATCTCACCGGAAGCATATGATTTGATCAACCAAAACCGATATCATGGGTCACCAACAACTCAACCACTTTAGTACCTAAACTCTGATTTCTTGTGTTTTTATGTCAAAAAATCAAATAACAAAAAACAAATAACAAACAAATTTCAATGACCAAAAAAACAAATAACAAACGATTGACTGTGGATCTTATTTGGAATTTGGAGCTTGTAGTTTGGAATTTATTTGAGATTTGATGCTTGTGATTTGTTATTTCCGGTTTATCCGGGCTAGGGTTTGTAAACATGACTAAACTGCAAGCTAATATTCTGTTTGTGTGCACAGGCAATATTTGTCGCAGTCCTTTTGCTCATGCCTTTATGACAAAGTTGGTACATCAAAAGCGGCTTCGGGATATTACCGTTGAATCTGCGGGATTGCTTGCACTTCCGGGCAATTCAGCCACCCATATGGCACAACGCGTTGCCGAGGAATTCGGTGTAGATCTTGCCGAGCACAAAGCCAAATCGGTGTCCAAAGAGCTTGTGGCATGGTCCAGTCTCATTCTTGTAATGGAGAAATCTCACCAAGATACGCTTCTGACCGACTTCCCGGAAGCAGAAGGCAAAACCCAGTTAATCAGGCATTTTGCCCGTTTTGGCTCAAAGCGGCGGGGTATCGCCGATCCGTACGGGCTTAAGTACGATGCATACCGGTTTTGCTTTCTTGATATTGAGGATGCGGTTTTGGGTCTTATCGACTTCCTATCTAGTGTCCATTCATAAACGGCATCTTTCGGCTCCCGGCGCGTTCTCGCTCGTTTTCAATCCTCGAAATAGCGCACTATGCCTGCGGTTGAAAACTCGTTCGGGCCTTGCCGGAAACCAAAATCTACTATTTATGGATGGACACCACCTGGTGCCTGAACGAAAGTGGTCTTTTTCGCCAATATTTGCGTCAGACTCGAGATGCACGAATCCTGAAAAATGAGGCGTAGTTATATAGTACACAGCTGTGAAGAAAAATGCAGAAAAACTCAGGAGTTGTATTTTTTACGATGCTGTCAAGAAGTTCAAATTCAAGGCGTGCAAATTTTGTAATCATGAGGCGTACTTTTCGTACGTTGAATGATTGCGAAATGCAGCACAACGCAGAAGTTGGACTTTTTACGAGACCGTCAAGTTATAGAGGGCGTTGTTAATGTCAGGATATTGAAACTTAAAACCATATTTTAATAGCTTATCAGGGATTGCCCGCTGGCTGCTCATCAGAGATTTCCCCATTTCCCCCATTATCAAACGGATCATGAAGGACGGAGTTCTCAGAACAGACGGTCTGTTTAGCACTTGGCCAAGGACGCCGGCGAAATCACGGTTTCTAACCGGATTCGGTGAACAGAGATTGATCGGGCCTTTTACATCCGGGTTTTCAAGTATAAAAATAATCGCGGCGATAAGATCATTCATATGAATCCATGGAAACCATTGCAGACCGCTTCCAAGAGGACCGCCGGCAAAAGATTTAAAGGCCGGAACCATCTTTGCAAGGGCACCTCCGTTTTTTCCGAGAACCACCCCAAAACGCATCGCAGCGACCCGGACTCCTTTTGCTTCCGCTTGAAAAGCTTCTTTTTCCCAGTCCCTGCAAACTTTTGCAGGAAAATCATTTCCGGGCAGAGCATCTTCCTTTAGAACGTCATCTGCTCTGTCACCATAATATCCCACCGCAGAAGTGCTGCAAAGTATTGTGTCTTTCTGGTGGGTCATGGCTTCAACCAGGTTTCGCGTGGTCAGAATACGGCTGTTATATATTTGATCCTTATAGGTATCGCTCCATCGCTTAAAAATGTTCTTTCCTGCAAGATTGATTACTGCATCAACATCTTTCATTGCATCCTGCCAGGCTCCTTTAATTGTAGTATCCGCCGAAATGTAATGAAAATTATCATGCCGAATTACGCTATGTGCTGAAGAGGTTCCGATACCAATAATGGTGTGCCCCTTTTCGAGCAGATAAAATGACAGGTTCGTGCCCACAAAGCCGGATCCGCCGGTAATAAATATTTTCATGATTCATCCCCCCTTTTATCCCGAACCGTAACTGTGCAGGCCGGGCAACAGATTCACCCCGAAATAGGTAAAGATCACCGCCATGAACCCTAAAATTGAAAGATAGGCGATCCTTTTGCCGGACCACCCCCGCATCATCCTGGCATGCAAAAATGTTGCATAAACAAACCAGGTGATCAAAGACCAGGTCTCTTTGGGATCCCAGGACCAGTAACTCCCCCAGGCTGAATTGGCCCACACAGATCCGGTTATGATGCCAATAGACAAAAAAAGAAATCCGAACATAACCATCTGGTGCGTCAACTCATCCAAAACACGAGATTTTGGGAAATGAGAGAGAAAACGGATTTTACCCTCTGTGTCTCTTTGCCTAAAAAGATACATAAGGCTTATGCCGAAAGCGATTGCAAAGGCGGCATACCCTAAAAAGCAAGTGATCACATGGGCAATCAGCCAGTTGCTTTTCAATGCCGGAATCAGAGGCTGAATACGATCATTGATATTGGGAGACAGGGAAGCATAAGCCATGGCAAGAAAGGCCAGGGGAGTGGCAACGGCTCCAATAACGCTTGTTTTATACCTGCGCTCGATGACCAGATAAATAATTATGATGGTACACGAAAAAAAGACCAAAGACTCATACATGTTTGAAAGCGGGGCATGCCCGATACCCAGACGGTATGATTCCATCCATCGTAAGATAATGCCTGCTGCGTTCACGGTAACACCGGTTAATGCGGTCCAAGTGGCCAGCTTTCCCGTAAGGGGTTTTTTGAAAATCAAAGAGGCAAAATAAAAAAATGCCGCCAGACCGTAAGTAAATGTCGTGATTGATAATAAAACCGAACTGTTCATATTTGTTCCCTTAAAACTATGCTATAAATTGATAAGTTTTTCTGCAATTTTTTTTACGTTGTTTTGCATTGCAAGTTTGTTTTTGTTGGATGTACCTGAAACGATAACTTGGCTGTTTTCGCCGGTTTTAACTATTTCGATACACATTCTTTGATGGGACATGAAAAACGTAATGAAAATCCCTATAATCATCAATATAAATCCCGTGTAAACCACCCAGACCCCGGGATCTTTTGTGATCTGGAGACCGGTATAATACCTCTGGTCTGATTTTTCACCGGGGTTAAATTTTTTCGCCTGTTGCTCTCCCACTGAAATAACCACGGCACCCCTTCTCATCTTATCAAAATTGGGAAAATGCAAAGGGAGCATGATCTTGACAGGCTCTTTGTCTTTAGGTGTCAAAATTCCCATGTAGGCCTGGCCGATGTTTTGGCCGCCGAATTCGGCTGATTTTCGGTATTCAACAATAACGAATTTGCCCAGATCCTCGGGAATATCCACCGGTTTACCGATAACAGCCTTTATTTTATATAACTTTCCTGATTTTTTACTGGCAAAATTTAATGTAATGTCTTCCGACGGATCTTTTTTATGAATTTTCTTGTTTTGAAGAGCACCTGAGGGCATTTTACCGTAGCTGGACTGAAATATATTGATACCCTTATACCGCAAAGGATCGTTAACGATAATATCTTTTTTATATACCGGCCGGCCGTGTTCAATGATGGTTAAACTCGACCGGTATTCTTTGGGTGCTCCGTTATCATAAAAACTGATGTTAAAATCATCGCATAAAACTTCAAAACCCAACGTCCTTACCTGACCGGTATTTCTGATCCGGATGCTGTCAATCTTTTCATTTTCCGGAATCATGGCAAATCCTTTAAAACCGAAAAGCGAACCGATCAGTCCGCCCAGCAACAACAGGATTACACTGAGATGCACGATGTAAACCCCGAAACGGGTCCAGCGCCATTTCTCGGCAAAAATGCACAACCCTTTGTCGGTCTCTTCAACACGAGTATATCCAAATTGCCTTGAAATAAATGTCTCGTAGACCGTGCTCAATTCTTTGGGACTCTGTCTACCGGTAAATATCTCCTTTTGAGAAAGCGTTCTGAATCTAGAAAGATTAAATAATGGATTTTTAGCAAATATTATCTTCCATGTGGCAGACAGTCGATCGATTGAGCATACAACAATATTTATGGTCAGCAAAAGAATCAAAAACTGGAACCACCAGGAATGGTACATGTCAAAAATGCCCAGAAGATCAAAAAGCTTGTAAACAAACTCCCCGTAGGCACGAAAATATGCTGCAGGATTTTCATTCTGAGGAATAATAGTTCCAACAATCGAGGTGACGGCTAAAACCAGTAAAAGTACTACCGTCAGTTTAACAGATACGAAAAATTTCCAAAATCGGTTCGAATATCTCAGGACAACCCTCCATATGGTGATGATACTGTAAATTGTGATCTGGACGATAATGAGTCAATATATGTGCGCCCAAAAATGGTTTTTTGGATTGAAAAATTGCTTAATATCGCTCAAGAAATTACTTTTTACGAAATTATTACCATTGAACAACAGCAATCAAACCAAATAATCCAATCATTATCAAACATTTTCTAAACAAAAAATATCCTTATAAAAAGGGGCTAACATGTCATCATTGAATGACATTTTGCGTGTTATAATTATCTTTTAACCAGGTCAAGATCTGGGGTGTTTAGAGGGCATTAATATTGCCAAACAGCTGGCCAATATCCATTACAACTACCATTTTTTTAACAGCTTGATATTTTAAATAGTAAAGATATATTGAATTCTTAACGACAAAAATAACCCCACATTGTAGCACTGTCAATCTTCTTTATCAAAATATTAACCAGTTTCCATCCAGAAATGGCCCTTTTCCGCAATCTCTGCGCTCCCCTGCCTGTAAAAGCAGCGCGTAGATTCTGTTATCGAGGCTCTATAGATAGGAACTATCGTAACGGGATGAAATCCCGTTGAATGCGCAGACGATACGGAAGAAATAAAAAAGACGGGTTTACATATCAGATTTAAGACATATTTTTTGGTTTAATATTTGCTGAGCTGGTGTATTGGCATCGGTTATAAAAGAAATTACAGGATATGAAACCAGAAAATTTGTTATCATTTTTAAACAGCAGATAAAAATAATGCCTGGAAAGCTATCGAACGGCTGGAGGTTTTTTGTGTAAATGTTTACCCAAACGGTGACCAGGCCAAAAAAATAGGCCCTTTAATGAAAGAACCTATTTATATAACCGGTTAATTGTGGTGCCGAAGGGGAGACTCGAACTCCCACGGAGAAACCCCCACTAGACCCTGAACCTAGCGCGTCTACCAATTCCGCCACTTCGGCATCTAATACCTGTAATTTAAAAAATATTGATTTAAAATGCAAGTTGTCTTATATTAATCTTTTTTTAATTTTGTCAAGGCCATTACATGTTGAATTCATAAAAACTCGAATTCAACCATCATAATTGGCCGGGAAAGGTTAGAATGGAGATAGTTGAAAATATTGATAAGATTGAAAAACCGTATAATAACGCCGTGATTACCATTGGTAATTTCGACGGTGTTCACATTGGGCATCAAGCTCTTTTTCATGAGGTGATAGAAAAAGCCGACGCGATTGACGGTACATCCATCGTCATGACCTTTGAACCCCACCCTGTACGGGTATTAAAGCAAAACGGCCATCCGCCATTGATCACTCTATATGAGCAGAAACTCGAACTTATTGAAAGCTCAGGAATAGATGTTCTTATTTGTATTCCCTTTACCATGGAATTTGCAGCCATATCGGCAAAGGAGTTTGTGGAGGATATACTGTTAGCGCGTATCGGCATGAAAGCCATTGTTGTCGGACAAGATTATACGTTTGGAAAGAATCGTCAAGGGAATCTCGATCTTTTACAAACCTATGCCAAAACTTTTGGTTTTGAAGTCATCGTGGCCGATTGGATACAGACATTAAATAAAAACCCTGATAGAATTAGCAGTACCCGGACGCGTGAACTGGTGATGGCGGGCAAGGTGGCTGAAGCCCAAAAACTGTTGGGGCGTAACTACCAGATCAGAGGTGTTGTTACAACCGGGCGCAACAGGGGGGGGAGGCTTTTAGGATTTCCAACCGCAAATATTATCCTTCATGATGAACTGTGCCCAAAAACCGGGGTCTATGCCGTCACCGTGGAATGTAGAAATATTAGACACAAAGGAGTCGCCAATATCGGCTATAGCCCCACATTCGGGGACCAAGTTTTTTCCGTAGAAGTTCATATCCTCGACTTTAATGAAAATATTTACGACCGGAAAATCCGTGTTAACTTCATACAACGCATCAGAGATGAAAAAAAATTTTCAAATATTTCCGAATTGTCTGATCAGATAAAAAAAGATATCGTAAAGACGCGCAAAATCCTGTCTTGATAATCCTCAAGCTTTCTTATTTTGACCCGGTCTTTAATATCTCTTATGAAAAAAAACATAACCATTTATCTGATTACAGGGATAACAGCATCCGCACTGGCACTTTATCTGGCATTCAGAAACGTGCCGGTTTCCGATCTTTTGGGTTATCTTGTCTCAATCAATTACGTTTGGATATTTCCGGCGGTTTTGCTTGTTTTAACCAGTTTTGTTTTAAGAGTTTTTAGATGGCAGATCATACTGGAATCGTCGGCCAAAGTAAGTTTCTGGCAGGCATTTCACCCTTTGATGATCGGTTTTATGATCAACTGTATCCTCCCGGGCAGGGTTGGAGAAGTTGCAAGACCGGCGGTTCTCCAAAAGAAGGAAAATATACCCTTTTCAACAGGGCTTGCAACGGTTGCCGCCGAACGGGTATTTGATGTTGGCATGCTGCTTATACTTTTTGCGATACTGCTTGTAACTGTAAATATAGATCCGAACCTTGATATTGTTTTTGGCAAGTATCATCTCAATAGAGAAACTCTTGTTACAGCAGGTGGAGGGACCTTCAAGCTGCTTCTACTGCTTATTGTCGGGATAATCATGGTTAGTTTCGGCAAAACAAGAAAAGCGATAAACCGTGTAATCATGTCGATTCCGTATCTGTTTTTCTTTTCCGGGTCCGAATTTAAAAAAAAAATACAAAAAAAGTTTTGTGAACCTCTTGTGAGCTTTGTCGAAAATTTTACCTCCGGTTTTGCCCTTGTTAAGTATCCGTCTAAGATATGCATTTGTATTGGGCTGTCTGTTTTTATTTGGGGTATTGCAGCTTTTTCATATTATATAATGGCTCAAGGGTGTCCGGGCATCGAACTGGCGTTTACTGAAATTACTGCCCACATGATCATCATTTGTTTTTTTATAGCGCTTCCCTCTGTACCCGGCTTCTGGGGAATTTGGGAAGCAGGCGGCGTCTTTGCACTGGTCCTTTTCGGGGTTTCTTCAAAAGATGCTGCGGGCTATACGCTGGCAAATCATGCCATCCAGATGTTTCCCGTTATAATTGTCGGTCTTGTTTCAGCTATGGTCACAAGTGTAAATATATTGCAGGTCTCATATGAAAAAAGGGAAAAGAGGTCATAATATGGAAACACTAAAAATATTAACGTATCCGGACAAATTTTTGAGTGAACCCACGAAGCCGGTTGAAAATATCGACGAAAAGATCCAGAATTTAGTTAAAGACATGGCGTCCATTATGTACCAGGCACCGGGCATTGGCCTGGCTGCAATACAGGTTGGAGTTAACAAAAGCCTTCTCGTTTATGATGTTTCACCCAGAGATGAAAAACGATCGTTACAGGTCCTGATTAATCCCAGGATCGTAGAGAGTGAAGGGACGACAATTTCTGAAGACGAGGGATGTCTAAGTGTCCCTGATTTCAGAGCTAATGTTAAACGGGCAGCTTCTGTTCTTGTTGAAGGTTTTGACAATAATGAAAAACCGCTGCGTATAGAAGCGGAAGGATTATTAGCTGTCTTGCTGCAGCATGAGATTGACCATTTAAACGGCATCTTGTTTATCGACCGAATAAGTTCCTTAAAAAGAGGAATGTATAAAAGACGCGTAATAAAGAATTTGAAAAATAAATGAATAAAACGGCAAAGATAATCTTCATGGGCACGCCGGCATTTGCAGTGCCCGCGTTAAAAGCCCTTCATAATACCAATAAAAACCCGGCGTTGGTCGTAACCCGACCTGATCGACCCAAAGGGCGGGGGCGCAAAGTCATCCCTCCTCCTGTAAAGGAAGTTGCCATAAACCTGGGATTTGAAGTCGATCAGCCCGCATCTATTCGAACCGCCGAGTTCGCAAACCGGATGGCAAGATTCAAACCCGATATTATTGTTGTGGTTGCATTCGGTCACATTATTCCAAAAAACATTCTTGCAATACCCAAAATAGCCACCATAAACGTTCATGCATCGCTCTTGCCAAAGTATCGTGGACCGGCGCCTATCCAGTGGGCGATTATAAATGGAGAAAGAGAAACGGGGGTCACGACCATGTTAATGGATGAAGGCTTGGATACCGGTGACATTCTCCTGTCTTCAAAAATTAAAATTTATTCCGACGACACTTCAGCCACCCTTCATGACCGCCTGGCTGATCTCTCGGCAGATCTTTTGATACAGACCATAGAATCTTTTGAAACCGGTGACATAACTCCTATGTCTCAGGACCATACCCAAGCCACCTATGCACCACTTCTCAAAAAAAATGACGGTCACATAAATTGGGAAATGCCGGCCGAAACTTTAGAAGCATTCATACGCGGAATGACGCCATGGCCCGGCGCATTTACATTTCATGGAGATAAACGTCTTAAGATCTTCAAGGCCATGCCCATTATTATCGATACTGTGGAAACTCCGGGGACCGTCATCGAAAGATTTCCCGGCGAACTGTGCGTTGCGACCGGAAAAGGAGCCCTGTCAGTGATTATCATTCAGGGGGAATCGGGAAAACGTCTTTTGATCAAGGACTTCCTGCGAGGATATAAGATTCCTCCCGGAACCATTTTAAACTGATATCTGCCCCGGACAAACCGGAACCAAAAAAAGATCGGTTTTATTTTTACCACGATCACGAAGGAAAAGAAGTATAAAATATATATCCTTCGTGCTTCGTGGTGTGATCATACTTTTTTTGCCACAAAATGCACAAAATTCAATTTTAAGGGACTTAAGAATTAAACGCATGGCGGATGAAGTCCGTAAAACGGCTCTGTATATATTGGATACCTTGAATAAAGGGCACTACACTCTGGATCGTCTTTTAGAGGATGTTTTTCGGGAAAAGACTCTTTTTTCAAAAAAGGATCGGGCGTTACTTCAAGCTCTGGTGTACGGCGTTCTGCGGTGGCGACAGCGGCTCGACTGGATTATAGACTATTTTTCTAAAACCCGCCTGAACAAAATCGATCCAAAAGTTTTAAATATTCTGAGGCTCGGGCTCTTTCAAATAATATATTTAGATAGAATACCCGTATCTGCTGCGGTAAATACATCGGTTGAAATGACAAAGGCCGTTGCTGGGCCCTGGGTTGTGCGATATGTAAACGGACTCCTTAGAAATACCGTTAGAGAATATCGCCATGTCACTTTTCCGGATGTTGACAAGGACCCTGTAAAAGCATTGGCAATAAAAAAGTCATTCCCGAAATGGCTGATTAAAAGATGGTTGGATCGATTCGGATTAAAAGAAACCGGTTTGCTCTGTGATGCAATCAACACCATTCCTCCCATAACCGTGCGTTGCAATACCCTTAAGACAAACCGGGAAAAACTGGTGAAAGCGCTGGGGGGATATGCGGAAAAGATCGAAATTACAAAGTATGCACCGGATGGCGCCTTTTTTTTCAACCCAAAAATATCTATTCCAAAAATAGAAGCATTTGAAGAGGGTCTATTTCAGGTCCAGGATGAGGCCGCCCAGCTTGTTACCCTTCTTTTAAATCCTCAGCCTGGTGAAACTATTTTAGATGCATGTTCAGGTCTGGGTGGGAAAACCGGGCATATCGCCCAGATCATGAAAAACAGCGGAAAGCTTGTTGCAATGGACAAAGATGAAAACAAGCTTATGCAATTGGGATCTGAAATGCATCGACTCGGAGTTTCCATTGTGACAACCTGTATCCATGACCTAAGCAACCCCTTAAACCGGGAAGCGTTTGGAACGTTTGACCGTATTCTTCTGGATGCACCCTGTTCAGGTTTGGGCGTTTTAAGGAGGAATCCGGATACAAAATGGCGCACATCACAACAAAATCTAGCATACTGCCAAAAAAGACAGTTTCTGTTTTTGGACAACCTTTCACATCTTGTCAAGCCGACAGGTATTTTAGTTTATGCGGTTTGCAGCATGGAACCCGAGGAAAATGAATCGGTGATAAAAGTTTTTTTGAATAAACATGATCAGTTTGCTATAGAAAAAAAACCCTCAGGATTGCCCTTTGACGCGTGTTCCCTTGTAACGGGTAACGGATATTTAAAAACCTTTCCTCATCTTAACAACATGGACGGTTTTTTTTCAGTCTGTATGAAACGGAAAAAGTGATTTTACGAATATTTAAACTATCGACCCTGTTTTTTTTATTTGTCCTGATCGTTGGTGCAAGTGCTTATCTCACCCTTGCGCTTATTATAAAGAGTGAGGATACGGTTGTGGTTCCTGATCTTTCCGGGAAAAATGTGGTCTATGTTCTTAAATTGTTAACCGATTTGGGGCTTAATACAAAAGTAAAAGGGTCGGAATACAGCGCTGATATTCCTGAAAACAACGTAATTTTCCAGGAACCGGAACCGGGGGCGGAAATAAAAAAGGGACGTAACGTCAGAATCATAATTTCAAAAGGCGCAAAGACTATTTTGATGCCCAACCTTAAAGAGCTTTTTGTACGACAGGCTCGGATCATCCTGGAAGAAAACAGCTTGCGCCGGGGTGAGATATCGAGTACTTACAGCAATACTATAAAAAAAGACGAGATAATTGCCCAGATTCCGTCTCCAGGAACCATGATAACCAGAGGCGAATGTGTGAACCTGCTTGTGAGTATGGGGATCAGACCCCGGTCCTATAAGATGCCTGATCTTATAGGACTGTCTCTCAACAGCGCGATTATTATGATTGAGAGTATAGATTTGGTCCTCGGAGAGATAAAAACTCGTTTTCACGAAGACAAACCCTTACATACCGTTGTGGCCCAGGAACTGCTTTCCGGCTATCGCGTAACCCAGGGGAGTGCTGTCAATATTGTCATAAACCGAAAACCCATAAAAAAAGGCCGAAAATATTTAAATGAATTCCAAGAAGGCGGCCTTTTTAGATACAGGCTAAAAAATGGTTTTTTAAAAAGACACATCAGGGTGCGCTTAAACAGCTTTGGAGTTTCAGCTGATCTTTTCGACGGTTTCATGAAGCCTGGAGAAGAAATTTGGCTGTTAATACCCAGTTACAATAATTCAACGGTTTTTCTTTATGAAGATGGTGAATTGCTAAAAACTTTCGTTTACGACGCAGGATAGATTCTCCTGCAACTTTTCCGGTTTATCCGGGTTAGGTAACGACAATGATATCCGATGACCCCCAGCATTATGTTCAGGGCGTGCTGGATTGCAACCGGCGTGTGCTCGCAAAGACAATTACATTGATCGAAAGTTCGCTTTCTTCTCATCAGGAACTGGCTCGAACGATTATCGATTTGCTGCTTCCGTACACGGGCAAAGCGGTGCGCCTTGGAATTACAGGAGTGCCGGGTGTGGGTAAAAGTACGTTTATCGAGAGCCTCGGAACCATGCTCGTGGACAAAGGACATCGGGTGGCTGTGCTTGCCGTTGACCCCAGCAGCAAAAGAAGTGGCGGGAGCGTACTGGCAGATAAGACTCGTATGGAAAAGCTGGCTGTTGAAGAGAAAGCCTTTATAAGGCCTTCACCTTCAGGCGGCACATTGGGCGGAGTTGCAAAAAAAACCCGGGAGACAATGATAGTATGCGAAGCTGCCGGTTTTGATGTTATGATTATTGAAACCGTGGGTGTGGGCCAGTCAGAAACGACCGTGGCATCCATGGTTGATTTTTTTCTGGTGCTGATGATTGCGGGTGCGGGAGATGAACTTCAGGGGTTAAAAAAGGGAATCTTGGAACTGGCGGATGCCGTTGTCGTTAACAAAGCAGATGGTGATAATATTGAAAAGGCAGAACTTGCAAGAAAGCAGTATGAAACAGCCCTGCACTTTTTAACGCCGTCGTCGCTTACCTGGACACCTCCGGTCTTGAGCTGCAGTGCCCTGGAAATGACCGGGATTGATCTGATCTGGGAAACTGTTTTAGATCACCGAAAGAAGTTAACCGATACCGGAGAACTCGATGCAAACCGAAAAAGACAGGCTGTTGACTGGATGTGGTCCCTTGTAAAAGAGGGTCTAAAAGAAAGGTTCTATAAAAATCCAGAGGTTAAAAAGATGCTGCCGGGGATCTTAAAAGAGGTTGAAAACGGTACCACTGAATCCACAATAGCGGCAAGCCGACTTCTTTTTTTGCTTGACAATAACCCTTGTATATAGAATCAAAAGAGAAGGTGACGTAAAAGGCTTTTTACGAGTTCATCTTAGGAAATGTTCAGCGGTTATGGTCCGTTACTATAAAGTCAAGTCGTCACTTTTTTACGCAACCATCAAAGGAAAGGAGGATGGTAAAATGGCAGTAAAAATAATCATTAAAAGGATAGTCCCGGAGAACAAGGCGGAAGCGTTAAAGCCTCTTCTTCA
>JAFDHQ010000168.1 GCA_019308685.1 Deltaproteobacteria bacterium | reverse complement strand
AAAACAGGAGAGGCCTATATCCTTAATGCCAAAGGTCTACTGCAGACAGAACCGCGATCGGGCGGGAAATTGATGGATAAATGTTCGGACACCATCAACTATCCGCTATCGAATACCCATATCCAAATCTATTTTAATAAGGATGTAACCGGAGAAGAATATCTGTACACAACGACCTGGCTGCAAAATAAAAAATGGCTTCTGGTGGTCCGGCAGGAGAAATCAGATGCATTCAGCGCGCTGAGTTCAGCCGTTTACCTAGTTGTTCTTATTATCGTTATCGGCGCGGTGGCGATACTTGCGGTTGCGTTTTACCTCACGAACCGCATTGTCTGGCAAATGGAAAAAATGGATGCGGAAAAGGATCGCTTAAACCAACAGCTCATCGGAGCGAGTCGACTGGTAGAGCTGGGTGAAATGTCAGCCGGTTTTGCCCACGAGCTTAACAATCCCCTTCAGATCGTGAAAAGCGAGCAATCCCTGATCGAGATGATCCTGGCGGAAATGAAAGAAACGGGCCAGATAAAGGAATCGGAATCTCTGGCAGAAATCGAGGATTCCATGGCGCAGATCAGACTTCAGATTTCCCGTTGTGCCGAAATTACCCGGGCGATTTTAAAATTTGGCAGACAGGACGAGCCGAAACCTCAAGATATAGACCTTCGAAATTTTATTCCGGAAATCAGCGCTATGGTGGCTCAAAAGGCTATTGTACACGGAATTTCAATTGAGCAGGATATCCCCGAAAATACTTGTCCGGTTCATGGAGATCCCAAGCAACTGCAGCAGGTGATGCTGAATTTGTTTAACAATGCCATGGATGCAATTCTTGAAAAACAGGGAACATCGGGGGGTAAAATGATTATCAAAGCGGGACCCGGAGAAAACAACACGGTCGAAATATCGGTTAAGGACAATGGCTGTGGGATCATACCGGAAAATTTAAATAAAATTTTTACCCCGTTTTTTACCACTAAACCGGTTGGGAAAGGCGCCGGATTGGGCCTTTCGGTGTGCTATGGAATTATCGGCAACATGCTTGGAACTATGGAAGTCAGTAGTGAAGTGGGTGTGGGAACGACCTTTACCATACTGCTGCCGGCCGTGGTTTAATTTATCATCTTCGATCGTGGTCATTATATAATCAAACTATTAACCGTTTGATCATTTAACCGGTGTCCATCCAGAAATGGTAGATTTTGGTTTCCGGCAAGGTCCGAGCGAGTTTTCAACCGCTCCGAAAACATCACGGGATCTCCGACAGGCATAGGGGGGCATGTCGAGGATTGAAAACGAGCGAGAACGCCGCCGGGAGCCGAAAGATGCCGTTTATGGATGGACACTAACGAGGTTACGGGGAGCCAAATTATGAAAAAAATGAAAATGATGTTGGTGGATGATGAGGAAAGGTTTTTGTCTACCACGAAAAAATTGCTTGAAAAAAAAGGTTATGATGTCGTGACAGCCTTAAGCGGGGCTGAAGCCCTGGAAAAAATCAGAATTCAAAACATCCATGTGGTTATTCTGGATGTCAAAATGCCGGGCATGGATGGTATTGCCGCCTTAAAGGAAATTAAAAGGCAATTTCCATTAATTGAAGTGATCATGCTGACCGGACATGCCACCATAGAATCCGCAGTAAAAGGTTTAAAATCGGGGGCTATCGATTATTTAACGAAACCCGCTGACATCAATGAAATCATAGAGAAAGCAGAACTAGCCTTTGAAAAAAGACAGGATCTGGAAGAAAAAATTCGTGTGGCCCAGATGCGAAAGCTAATGAAATCACCGAGCCAGATTATCCAGGAGACATAGAATCTTTAGTACAAGGCAAATGGATCGTAAGGATTAAACGTTTTCTCAGTATTTTTTTTCATTCAGTTAAAGGGGGATGTATGATAGATCACACACCGAGTGGTACGAGTGAGTCCGGTTTCTGGAAAAATAAGCCGGGCTATAAACCGATGTTATTTATTATCGCGGCGGTGGTTTTTACTATCCTGGTTATTACACCGCCGCCCCAAAGTATGATTGACATGGTAACAAAAATCAGCCCTCCCGGATATAAGCTGGGAAGGGGTTGTACAACCATTGTTGAAACGGTTAACAAAAAATTAAGGCCGAAAGCCTTTACGGTCTACCAGCAGAAAAAGCAGGCGGAAGCGGGAAACCCTCTGATGGATGCTAATAAGGTCGCCAGGATAGCCAAAGTTATGGTTGCCATATTATTTTTAGCCGCCTTTTTATGGGGCACGGAAGCCCTGCCTCTGGGCGCCACGGACATTATGGTGGGTGTCCTGATTTATCTTTTTGCTATCCTGCCGATCAATGAGATTTCCAAGGCGTATATGAAAGATGCGGTCTTTTTCATCTTTGGCATCCTGGCGGTGGCGGTCGGGGTTGCCAAGACCGGGCTTGACAAACGGATCGGCCTGATTCTTCTGAGCCGGATTAAAAGCGCCAAATCCTTTGCTTTTATCTTTTTCCCTATGCTTGCTATCTGTGCCGGGTTTTTATCCGAACATGCCCTGGTGGCCCTCCTGATTCCTGTGCTTATGGGTGTTTATAAGGTTACCTGCAAGATGCATGGCGTTAAAAAGGACCGGGCTCTGGCCATTTTCCTTTTGCTTGGGGTCTGTTTTGCAGCCAATCACGGAGGTCCGGGTTCTCCGGCTGCCGGAGGACGTAATGCCATTATGGTGGGTTACTTAATGGAATATGGCATGCCGATTACGTTTTTGCAGTGGATAAAATACGGTCTACCGTTCGTTCCGTTCATGGCATGTGTCATTGGAGCCTATATGTATATCCGCTTTAAGCCGAAATTTAAGGTGCCGGATGTCAATCCCAGCGAAGTGGTTAAGGCTGAAGTGGCGAATATGCCTAAATTCGGTGGGAAAGAAGCCATAATGGGTGTCATTTTGGTCCTTTTAATCACCGGATGGATTACGCTCAGTAAAATTGCCGGTCTCGGTGGCCCCACGCTTTATGCGGTAGCGGCCATGTTTTTATGCCGCATTGTCACCTGGGATGATATCCAGACAGGTGTGCCATTTGATGTGGTCGGCCTATATGCTGCCGCCTGTGCCATGGGGGTTGGCTTGAAATTTACCGGCGGCGCGCTCTGGCTGGCCAATACCTTTGTCAATCTCCTGCCGGATTTTATGACCAAGGGTGATGGCCTGGTTATAGGGGTTAGTTTGCTGACCGGAACCATGACCAATTTTATGAGTGACGGCGCCACGGTTGCCGCCCTGGGACCGATCGTTCTTCCCATGGCCACACTTGCCAATGTTAATGTGTGGAAAGTGGGGCTGGCCACAGCTTTTTCTTCTTCATTTGCGAATTTTCTGGTGGTCGGCACGCCCAACAATGCCATTGCCTTTGGCATGGGCCGGGATCCGGAAACCGGTGAAAGATTGCTGGATGTCATGGATTTTGTTAAATACGGACTTCCGGTAACTATTCTGGCCTGGCTTACTCTCTGGGGCTGGACGGTATTGGGATACTGGAAATTTTTATCCTGGTAGCACACTCCTTCAGATCATATCCCTTTTTAAAGGGGGATCGAGGATGGTTCATCAATGGAAATTTATAAAAGAAAATCCATATACAAAAATCTTCAAAGAAAGATCATAATCATCATCCTGTGTGTTTCCATTATTCCTCTGGTCTTTCTTGGAGAAACAATCTATTATCGATTCGCCGAAACATATGGAGAAAAGATTGAAGAGCAGATCAAATACCGGGTACGATCCGTGTCCGATGGGGTGGAAGTCTTCTTAAAGGAACGAACCGCCATTGTTGCCACCATTTTGGACACCCATTCTTTTGATTACTTAAAACAACAGGAAAATCTTGCCCGCATATTCAAGGTGATCAGCCGGCGCACAGACGGCCTCATTGACCTGGGCGTCATCGACAGTGCCGGTCAACACCTGGCATATTCCGGACCCTATAATTTAAAAGGACTAAATTATTATCAACAGGGCTGGTTTAATGAGGTGATGACCAAGGGTAAATATATCAGTAATGTTTACATGGGATACCGGCAATTGCCGCATTTTGTTATTGCGGTGCGTGGATACAGCAACGGCCAGAGCTGGATTTTGAGGGCAACCGTGGATTCGGACATATTTAACAAACTTGTCAGGACCGCCCAGACCGGCAAGTCAGGTGATGCTTATATCATCAATAAAAACGGGATTTATCAGACAGCCCCCCGGTTTTCCGGAAAGATATTGGGAAAATCGAATATTCCCCTGACCCTTTTCGGTCGAAGCACTACGGTTGCCGAAAAAATTAAGGATAACGGCAAAACCAAACATGTTGCCGGGACCTGGTTGAAAAATAATGAGTGGCTCCTGGTGATCACCCAGAACGTGGGAGATGAGAAAGGCGGGTTATTGACAACCAGAAATACGGAAATCATCATTATTGTCTTTAGCTGTCTGGCAATAATTATGACCACCTTTTTTGCAATGCGTATCATCTTCAAGCATCTGGAAGAAGCTGACAAGGGAATTAGCGAACTGAATGATCAACTGATTCAGTCTGATAAAATGGCTGCCCTGGGAAAGATGGCTACCGGAATTGCTCATGAGATTAACAATCCCCTGGCGATAATCGGTGAAAAAGCAGGATGGATGAGGGATTTGCTGGTAGAAGAGGAATTTCAGAAGAGTGAAAATTTTAAAGAGTATGAACAATCCATAGATAAAATTGAAGAACACGTGGAAAGGGCTCGCAAAATAACCCATAATATGCTCGGATTTGCCAGAAGGATGGAGCATCGTTTAGATGATGTTGATATTAATCATGTGTTACATCAGACCCTGGAGCTTTTGCAAAGTTATGCCCAGACAAACAACATCGAAATAAGCAAAGATTTCCAGTCTGAACTGCCGATTATCGCAAGTGATCAATCTCAGCTTCAGCAGGTATTCTTGAACCTGATAAACAATGCGATTGATGCTGTCGAGAAGGATGGATGGATTGAAGTCAAAACGCGGAAAAAGGATTCTCAGATTGTGATCGCTATAAAAGATAACGGTCCGGGTATCGCTGAAGAACATCTGAAAAAGGTCTTTGATCCTTTTTTCACGACCAAAGAGACCGGCAAAGGGACCGGTCTGGGTTTGTCGGTGAGCTATAATATTATTAAAAAACTCGGCGGTACCATAAAAGCGGAGAGCAAACCATCAGAAGGGGCTGTTTTCAGCATAAAGCTTCCGATTTCGCAATCATTCAACGTACGAAAAGTACGCCTCATGATTACAAAATTTGCACGCCTTGAATTTGAACTTTTTACGAAACCGTCTAAATCGGACTTTTTACGAGTTCATCAAAAATGATAAGGAGATTAAAATGGATATGTTCAGAACACTGGTCGTTGATGATGAAGTTGATTTTTTAGAAACAATTGTAAATCGACTGAAAAAGAGAAAACTGGATGCAATTGGTGTCACCAGCGGAGAAGAAGCCCTTGCTCTTTTAAAAGAACAAATATTTGATGTAATTATACTCGACATCAAAATGCCGGGGGGTATGGACGGTATAGAAGCCTTGCGGGAGATCAAGAGGATTCAGCCTTTGGTCGAAGTTATTCTTCTTACGGGACACGCTTCGGTGGAGACAAGTATTGAGGGGATGAAGCTGGGTGCCTTTGATTATTGTCTGAAGCCGATTAAATTTGAAGATCTGTTACAAAAAATGGGGGCGGCATTTGGTAAAAAGTCCACCCATGATAAAAAAATACGTGATGCCAAGATACAGGAACTGATCCGCTATCCCAGCAAGGTGTTTGATCAAGATTAATAATAACACCGAGCGCCTTCCCCCCGGCGAACCTCTGCTGCCGAGATTTAAGGCGGTTGCATTCAGGGTTAGCGCCCCTGGATGACGCCTCTCTGCGAAAGGGGAGCCGGAAGGGAGGGATGGGTTGAATCTCCAAATGATTGTTTATTTATAAGTGAAAAGGGGAGCAATTATGGTTTTTCCGGAATCGGGTGTTGAAGTTTTTCCTTTAGTTCCGTTCATCGTTGCATTTATTGTTTCTTTTTTTACTTCCATGGGAGGGATATCCGGCGCCTTTTTGCTTCTTCCTTTTCAAATCAGCATTCTGGGGTTTACCAGCCCTGCGGTGAGTCCGACAAATCTGGTTTACAACATCGTTGCCATACCCAGTGGAGTTTATCGATATATCAGGGAAGGAAGAATGGCTTGGCCCTTGGCCTGGGTGATCATTGCGGGCACATTACCGGGTGTATTTATAGGTGCTGTTTTTAGAATTAAATACCTTCCGGATCCGAAAAACTTCAAATTTTTTGCGGGTTGTGTGTTGCTTTACATCGCTATCAGGCTGTTATATGACCTGACCGGAAAAGCCGGTCTTAAAAAGAAAAAAACCCTGGAACTCGAGGAAAAATTCAAGGAAAGGTCAAACCAAATTCGTTTGGGGCAACGACCAGGCTTAGAAAGAAAAGCGGCGGTAAGGACAGTCAGATTTTCTTTTACAAACTACACATATGAATTTTACGGTGAAACGTTTTCATTCAATACCATCATTCTTTTTATACTGACGTTTATTGTGGGAATCATCGGCGGCACATACGGCATTGGCGGCGGGGCCATTATTGCGCCGTTTTTAATGGCAATTTTCGGACTGCCGGTTTATACTATTGCCGGTGCTGCATTGCTGGGAACATTTTTAACATCTATTGCCGGTGTTGCCTTTTACACCTTAATCTGGCGATTGCTCCGGATTGGATGCTGGGCGCGCTTTTTGGTGCCGGCGGTTTTTTGGGAATGTATTGCGGTGCCAGGTTACAAAAATATTTTCCGGCCAGAGCCATAAAACTTATATTGGGAATGGCAATTCTCTTTCTTTCATTAAAATACATCATTAATTTTTTGATATAATTGACTCACCCAGACAAGCAGGAACCAAAAATATTTGCCACAAAGACCCGCCCGCCTCGCCTAAGGCGAAGCCGATGGCGGGCAGGCACAAAGGATTTTCTTAAAATTTCAATAAA
>JAFDHQ010000167.1 GCA_019308685.1 Deltaproteobacteria bacterium | reverse complement strand
CGTGCAAACAGTCCTGATTCGGAAACAACCAAAAAAGGAAACGAGGACTTTTGATGGATAGAATCATCCGAATGGCCAACTTCTACTTTTATGTGAAACTTAGTTCCATCAGTCTTTAAGTAGGGAAGCAGAGAGGGTGTCTCTATGATATCATTCACACTGAAATTCCTTATTCGTTAGAAAAAGATCCTGTGTGGAAACGATTTTTTAAACTTTTTTTTGGATGTTTTTGTTGCTGATTTTATTTCGAAAAGCATCCTTCATGTAACGAAATTTATTATAATTATATATATATGTCAAGAATCTTGTTAAAAGGCATTGTAAATTGATCTATTGAAAACCCATGGTATCAATGTGTGGGATCCTGGCAATGTTTTTCAACTTATGGCAATCATTCGCACGCGGTTTAGCAGGCATATAACTTGACTATAGCATTATTCTGTGCAAAGGATTTGACTTTAATCTGAGTTAAGCGGTTTTTTTTGAAGAGATGTGCCGAAATCTTGATGCAGCAGGGTTCGCATCCTTACTTTTAAAATTGTTGAATAAAAATCCATAAGCTGATAAACGATTTTTATAGCAGATAAAGAAAATTTAATAGAGGAATCCATATAATGATGAAAAAAGTGAGTTCTTATATTCTATTGGCTCTTTTGGGAGCCGCCGGATACTTTTTATTAAGCTATCATATTATTTTTTCGGGCACGACGGTTAAATTTTTAAATAAATCAAAACTGACTTCGGATTATACGTTTATCTGCACCACCAACAAAAGCGTTGAATCCCTGATGAGAATCGATACCTTAAGAGAAGCGGGTATCGGGAAAGTTCTCGTAGAAATGGGCAGACTGAGTAAAGAAGAAAGAGAGTCCCTGGAACAAAAGTTCGATTCCGACCCGGTATATTTTTAAACCTTATGATCTAACTCCCACCCATGAGCTTTCGGGAAATTATTAAACTATACATTATTGACCATTATTCCAATATCTCATCATTCCAACATTCATTCAAGTGGCACAAAATCAATCGGCATTAAAAGTCGAAAGGGCACCTGTTTGATCCTACTATAGGCATTCTCACAATAACGTTCCGTTTCAAAAACAGTGTGTTGCGTTTGAATTTTCGAGCGAATCCATTTGGGACAATTTGATCCAGCGTTTTCGGCAAAGTCCCGCTGATAATTGAAGCTGTTTGAGTCCCGAAGCAAGGTCGAGTTCTTCAATTTTAGCGCAGCAAGCATAGAACGCTTCACATGGTCCCACGGCGAGTTTTCAAATTCGGACGCGGGCTAAATGGAACATATTTTTGAAAATCACTATAATTCCGGTAACACTTGGGCATCATCTCAGATACATCATAAGCCTCCACTTTACCCCACTTAAAGTTAAATTCTTTTTATACTTTTAACTTTTGTGAATTATTATAAAAAATATTATATGTTATTGTATTTTTTTCTTGACACTTACGCAAAAATGTACTTTTAACAAAAAAAGTGGGTTGAAGTGGATAATTATGGTGAAAAATGTTCCGAGGAAGCTTCTTTCATACAATCGATTCAAAAGGACGTATCATTATTCCGTCCAAATTCCGTGATGTCATCAAAGCACAGGAATCAAACGGAGTCATGGTTTCCAGAATAGACGGGGGACTTGTAGCCTATACCTATGATGAATGGCGCAACATCGAAACCCGTATATTATCCCTGGCTGAAAAAAGCGAGAACATGCGCCGATTTAGAAGGGTCTTCATCGGAGGTGCTTTTGAATGCGCCTGCGACAAACAGGATCGTATCCTGATACCGCAGAATTTGAGACAGTATGCTGAATTAGACAAGGAGATTGTTCTTGTCGGCGTCCTCGATCATTTTGAAATCTGGTCACGAAAAAGCTGGGATAGGGAAAATATACATCTGGAAAAAGACATGAAAAAGGAGGACGTAAGAAACGAAATTGCAAAATTAGGACTCTAATTGTGTCATTCAAACATATCCCTGTAATGCTGCCCCAAGCGATAGGTTATCTTAACTGTACACCAGGGAGAATCTATGTCGACTGCACCCTTGGGGGTTCGGGTCATGCCGGGGCTATTTGCAAAAAAATTATCCCGGGAGGAATTTTCATCGGCATTGACCAAGATATCGATGCGGTCAGGAACGCAAAAAAAGTTCTAAAATCGTTCAATTTAACCATCCACCTCTTTCATGACAATTTTATTCATCTTCCTGAGTTTCTTCAACAATTGAAAATTGATGCAGTAGACGGAATTCTTCTTGATCTTGGAATTTCATTTGATCAACTCGAGTCGAGCGGTCGGGGGTTCAGCTTCAACAAAGATGAGCCGCTGGATATGCGAATGAATTTAAAATCGAGTACAACGGCCGAAGATTTAATCAACAGCATGGCGGAAAAAAACCTTAAGGAGATTTTTTACAAATACGGAGAAGAACGCCGAGCAGGACAAATTGCGAAAAGAATAGTAACACAGCGGCGGCGAAACGCCATCAGAACGAGCAAGGAGTTAGCTCAAATCGTGTGCGATGCTGTTCCAAAGAAAGCATCATTTAAGCAGAAAATCCACCCCGCCACCCGGACGTTCATGGCACTGAGAATCGCTGTGAACAGAGAACTCGAAGTGCTCGAAAGTTTCATGGACAATGTTGCGAACCTTTTAAACCCCAAAGGTCGCCTCTGTGTTTTATCTTTTCATTCCTTAGAGGACCGAATTGTAAAACATCGAATGAAAGCCCTGGGAAAAGGGTGTATATGCCCCCCGGGCTTACCCGAGTGTGTCTGCAATAAAAAACCATTGGTTCGAATATTGACGAAAAAAGTCCTGCGCCCCGCGCAAGAAGAGGTTGCAAATAACCCCCTGGCAAGAAGCGCAAAGTTAAGAGTCGTTGAAAGAATATGAGTACTCGAAAAGCCAAAAAAAATATTCGCAAGCCCAATGAAATGTTACTATTAATCATTTTCATGACCATCTTTCTTATGGAACTTTTATTTTTTACCTGGTGCCGAGTCCAAACGATCGGAGCAGGATATGAAATTTCAAGAGAAGCCAAGCGACAACAGGATCTTATCACCTTGAAAAATAACTTAAAGGTTGAACTGGCACGGCTGAAATCTCCGGAACGAATCGCTAAAATTGCAAAAAACCAACTCGGTCTTATAACGCCCACACCGGAGCAGATGATGGTTATTCCATGAAACCGACTGAGAAAAAATATAAATATATAAGATACCGCGTTATTATCGTGGGTTTTATTTTTAGCCTTTTTTTTACGGCAATTTGCGCTAAAGCGGTTTATCTTCAGGTGTTTTGCAAATCCTGGCTGTCTGAAAAAGCCGCAGATCAATATGAAGTTTCCTGCAGATCCTACGGAAAGCGCGGAACCATATACGATACCAACCTCAAAGAACTGGCCATAAGTATCGACGTGACATCCATCGCGGCACACCCCCCAATAGTAAAAAATGCACGGACCATAGCAAAATCACTTTCTAAAATCCTAAAAATTAATCGCAAATCTCTTGTCAGGAAATTGGCTTCCAACAAAAAATTTGTATGGATCAAGCGAAAAGTCACACCCAAAGAAGCCGAAGCGGTCAGGAATCTTAACATTGCCGGGGTAGATTTCATACCCGAACACAAACGGTTTTATCCCCATAAAACCCTCGCCGCCCAGGTTCTTGGATTTACAGATATCGATGACCATGGATTGGAAGGTATTGAATTCTATTATAATGAATATCTTCAAGGTTTCACTTCCCACTACACGATCTTAAAAGATGCCCTGGGTCGGGGATTTGATGCTGAAAAAACAACGGGATTAAATTATAGCGGGAACAATCTCATCCTCACCATCGATAGCGTCATCGAATATATTACGGAAAAGGCACTTGAAGAGGGAGTAAAAAAATTTTCTGCAAAATCAGGGATGGCCATCGTCATGGCACCCAAAACCGGAGCCATACTTGCAATGGCACATTATCCCTTTTTCAACCCCAATGCCATAAATAAGTTCAGCCAAAAAATATGGAGAAACCGAATCATAACCGACCCGTTTGAACCGGGGTCAACCATGAAGATTTTCGCTGCAACCTCTGCAATAGAAACCGGCAACTGCTCACCCAATAGTATCTTTTATTGCGAAAACGGTGCTTACAAGGTCGGAAAGCACGTTATTCACGATACCCACGAGCATGGGTGGCTGTCCCTGCAACAAATCATAAAATATTCAAGCAACATAGGCACCGTCAAATTCAGCGCAATCACCGGACCCAAATCTCTTTACAAAACCCTGCGCGATTTTGGTTTCGGAGCAAAAACCGAAATAGACTGTCCCGGGGAAACTACCGGTATTCTGATGCCTTACCAGCAATGGACAACGGTTGATACCGGAGCCATCGCCTTTGGTCAGGGAATTTCGGTTTCCGCCCTTCAGCTTATCTCTGCCACATCTGCCATTGCCAATAAGGGAGTGCTCATGAAACCTTATATCGTCCAGGCGATTACCGATCAAAATGGAAAACTGATAAAAAGTTTTGGTCCCAAAAGGATAAAAAGGGTCATTTCGGAAAAAACAGCCCGGACGTTAGCCATGATCATGAAAACTGTCATTACCCAAGGCGGCACCGGAGTCAATGCCGCGCTTAAAGGGTATTCCGTCTGCGGCAAAACAGGAACCGCCCAGAAAATCGACGAACACGGAAAGTATGCCCAAGGCAAATACATATCATCTTTTATCGGATTCTTGCCTGAGAAAATGCCGAAAGCGGTAATCCTGGTAGTAATTGACGAACCTGAAAAACAACATTACGGAAGCATTGTTGCTGCCCCGATATTCAAAAAGATCGCCCGCAACACTCTTGATTATATGAACATACGTCCAAAAAGCAAAACCGGCAGATTAATGGTCTCCTTAAAGAGTAAAGCAGAAGGATGAAACTTTCGAGTTTATTAAAAACGATTACCCCTGTAAGCTGTTTCGGAACCGGTCCGGATGCCGGGCAATTTTTACTGTCATCGGACCCTGAAATAAGTTCCGTCCATTACAGAGCGCAGGATGTTAAGCCGGGGGGGCTGTTCGTTGCCATAAAGGGCTTTGCCGCAGATGGTCATGACTTTATTGATGACGCCTTGGCCAGGGGGGCACTCGCAATTATAACCCAAAAACCTGTCAGAAAAAAATCCATAGTCATAGAGGTTGAAAACACCAGAAATGCCCTTGCAAAAATATCAGATCGGTTTTACTCCAATCCGTCAAAAAAGCTGTTTTTAATCGGAATAACCGGTACTAACGGTAAAACGACCACGGCATTTATAATAGAGAATCTGCTTTCAGAGGCCGGCATCAAGGTCGGTGTCATTGGAACACTCACATACCGATATTCCGGCAAAACGTTTCAAAACCCCATGACAACGCCGGAATCTTCCGATCTGCAGAAAATTCTGTCTGAAATGCTTAAAAGCGGCGTCACCCATGTGGTTATGGAAGTGACTTCCCACGCCATCGACCTTGAAAGGATTTGCAACTGCAGATTCAATCTCCTGGTCTTTACCAATCTGACCCAGGACCATCTGGATTATCACGGAGATATGAAATCATACTGGTCCTGTAAAAAAAGACTTTTTACACAAATACCTGATCACGGATCGTTAAATCACGGGGTTTCGGCAGTAATCAATCATAATAATGAGAAAGGAAAGGAACTCATAAAACTGCTTGAAGCAAACATTGGAAAACCGTCTGTACTTTCGGCGGGCTTTTCCAACGGCAGCAGTATATGGGCCAGGGACATAACACACGACCTGACCGGTATTTCCGGCAAAGTGATTACGCCGGCCGGCGCTTTTGAATTTAAATCACCCCTTGTGGGAAAACACAACCTGGAAAACATTCTCTGCGCCACAGGAGTCGGTATTGTGCTCAACCTATCTTTGGATTCCATCAAAACGGGCATCCAGGCGGTTTGCGCAGTACCCGGACGTCTCGAATCAATTCCGAATGATATGAACCGGTTTATATATGTTGATTACGCTCATACTCCGGATGCTCTTGAAAATGTACTGTCTGCGCTTAAATTTTCGGCTACAGGCAAAATCATCTGTGTGTTTGGATGTGGTGGCAACCGCGACAAAACCAAACGGCCCCTAATGGGGCAAACCGCAGCAGGACACTGTGACCTTACCGTCATCACATCGGACAATCCCAGATCGGAACCGCCCATGGAAATTATTGAGCAAATCGTTCAGGGTACGAAAAAAACGATTTCCAAGGCCTATACGCCGGCCGATCTGTCAACCGGTTTCAGAGAAAAAGGATACGTTGTGGAGCCAGATCGCAAAAAAGCCATACAGCTTGCTATTAATGCGTCACGGTCGGGAGATATCGTTTTGATCGCGGGCAAGGGGAATGAAACCTATCAAATCATAGGAAACCGTACCATCCGTTTTGATGACAGGATAGAGGCCAAAGCCGCACTTTCGAAATTGAAAATCCAAGGTTCAAAGGGCAACTTATATAACCGACCCAAACCCGTAATCCCAAACCCGGAACC
>JAFDHQ010000166.1 GCA_019308685.1 Deltaproteobacteria bacterium | reverse complement strand
AATCTGTTTAAAAACACCGCACTGGTTTTCAGCTGAGCCTGTGGGACGCTGAGAAAACAAATCAGGAATAATTACGTGCTAACAAAGTCCTGATAATAATAATCGGAGAATGATTATGTCCAAAGAAGTTTTGATAAAGGCCTCTGAAAAAGATTCCCCTGAAATGATGGTATAAAATAAAACAGAACATCATGAAACAGTTTGGCTGGATCTTCATAGTTTTTTTTCTTTCCGCTCATTTGGTTTATGCCGGAACATTGGAACCGCTCAAAAGCGATGACACTCCTTGGAAAGATCTGAGGATAGGACAGGCTTATCTTTCAATCGGCGGCACATACCGGCTTAGAAGCGAATTTCAAGATGAATACAACATCCAAGAATACGGGACAGGAGAAAATGAGGAATTTCTGCTTTCCCGCCTGCGCCTAGATCTTGATCTCAAGTTTCGGAATTTGAGAACCTTTGTTCAATTCCAGGACGCGCGTATTTTTTGGAGCCAATTTGAAGATTCTGATTTTTCGAAAAACAACCCGTATCATGACAACATGGACATCCGACAGGCGTATTTAGATTATCATCTTGATAACGGCCTGGAATTCAAGCTGGGCCGACAGCAGATCGCCTTTAGGGATCGGCATATATTCGGGCCCGGCAACTGGGGAAACACCGGCAGATACGTCTGGGATGCGGCCAAGGTCCGTTTTTCCAATTCCTGGGTCGACTCCCACACATTTTTTGGCCGGTATATCATCAGGGACCCGGATGCGTCCTGGGCCTTTTTACAAACCGTTTTTTCGTTTTAAGGGGGTATGACATGAAAACGTATGATCGTTTAAACCGGATTCTTATTCTGCTTGTCATTTTATCCTTTGTCATGGCGATACCGGCGTTTGCCCAAACGCCTTCGTCTGATCCTGACGAAAAGGCATACGAAGAAGCCAAACAGGACGCCATGGGCATCTGTCCGCCAATTTTCCTGCGGGATGAAAATGGAAACACCATCAATCCCGTTTCGAGGGTCAATGCCGATGTCCCCTACAGCCCGAAACAGACCTGCGGTAAATGTCATGACTATGACAAGATAACGCAAGGTTATCATTTCAACCAGGGCAAAGGGGAAAAGATGACAAAAAATTTTGCACAAACCTATCCCTGGTGCACGAGTCCCGGCCAATATGGAGGCCGGTGGTGAAGTCCGGGTCCGATTTTCCCGCAGTTAGCGCGGAAAAATAACGAATCCCCCATGGAAATAGATTTTACCTCTTTCATCTTTACCTACAAGTGCGGCGTTTGCCATCCGGGAGGCGGTGCTGCGGAATATGATCGAAATGGAAATCGGTATGACAGATTTGCTGCCGACCCCAAAAATGGAATAATTCCTGGTGGTGAAAACAATTTCGATGGAGATTACTTCAAGTCCAACTGGGCTGAAAGCGGTGTCGTTGAAGCGGACTGTTTGATCTGCCATTTAAAAGATTACAACAACCAAAAGAGAAAGGAACAGATTCAGTCCTTCAATTTCCGGTGGGCAGCCACCGTCGGTGCCGGTTTCGGCGAGGTTGAAGGGAGTGTTGGTCAGGGAGAAAAGCCGAAAGTCACTTATGATCTTTCCGTTTTTCAGAAGGACGGTAAGGTCGTCCTTCCGGTCATCAAAGAAGTTTTGAATGAAAATTGTCTTTTTTGCCACCGCGAAAGCGACTGGAAGAAACGTGGAAGTTCATATAACTACAGGACCGATGTTCATATTCGGGCCGGACTTCGATGCGTGGATTGCCATTTGACAGGCCGGAATGCTGAAGACCCCAGAATTCGAGGCAGAGAAAAACATCAAATCGGGAAGGGTGATGATCCCGGGAATTTTGTCCGGGATGATCTGGATAATACCATGCGCCGATGTGAGGATTGTCACCTTAATGGTGTCCTAAATGCGCCGGTAATCAAACATCAGGACCTCCCACCAGAGCATCTAACCAAGATAGCGTGTCAGGCATGTCACATTCCATGGCGACAAGTTAAAGCGGCACTGGTACAGGATGCTTCGGTTTTTAACACGAGCCCGAGAATTAAACCACCGTCAAAGAGAATATGGTCTTTTTATGGACCAGACATAAGGCCATGGAATTACTATGGCGATTCACTGAGTTACCCGGAAGGTCTGCAGCCCTCTTTCCAATTCAGACCTGTACTCGGCTGGTATAAGGGCAAAATTAATCCGCTAAACCGGGTCTACACATTATGGGTTGGGATCAAAACTAAAGGAGAAAAAGGGGTTAGCCAGCCTTACATGAAAGATATCTTCATGATGTGGAATAAACACATGGCTGATCCCGATAATAATTTCCCGCAACTAAAGAAGATTCAAGACGACAATCTGGACGGTTTCCCGGAAGTCGATCGAACAGAAGAAATCAATGCTTTATTAGCAGCAGTCAGGTTAATGTTAAAGCAGAAAGAAGATACGCTTGAGGGAAAAGAGGTTGTGTTTGTTGATGGGGATCGGTTCACGGTCAACGGGTTCGAATGGGAATCAATTGCTAAAAAGCCGTACGAATACAGCCCCTATGGATCGGTATTTAAGTTCAACCACGATATAACACCCGCTAAAAACGCCCTTGGCGCCGGTGGTTGCAGGGATTGTCACGGATCGAATTCGGATTTCTTTTTTAAGGAGATTATGGCTAAGCCATTTGATGGCCAGGGAAAAACTCTAATTGAGAAAAATGCCACTTTTCTGGGCTATTCTTCTTTTGCATTAGGTTTTATGACCTTCCAGCATGAGACACTGAAACCATTAATGTTTTGGGGGTTCCTGGTCATTTTTGTTCTGCTGATCTTTCATTATGTTATTTTTGGACCCAAAAGATCCGAGCAGTCCGTGGATGACATTTTACTGCTTCGGTTTGGGACATGGGAACGGGTGATACATTATTGCCTGCTTGTTCTATTTCTTGTTCAGTCAATAACAGGGCTGCTGACCTTTTTTGCTATTCCTTTTTCCTCTGATACAATAGAATGGCTAAACACAATTCATCGGTATTGCGGCTATCTTTTCCTGCTTAACATCCTGCTGGTTTTCAGCATCTGGCTCAAAGACGTCATTTTTGCAAAATATGACTGGGAGTGGATTAAAAAGTTCGGCGGTTATTTCGGATACTGCGATCAGTTACCGTCTGCCCGCTTCAATGCGGGACAGAAGGTCTTTTTATGGGTTGCTTTGTTTTTTGCAATTATTCTGGGAGGTACCGGCCTTACTATAATTTATTCCGAAGACAGCAACCTTATTTTAATCGCCTATTGTCTCCATGGTGTTGTTGCCTTTATTTTTATCCTTGCTGTGATGGTACACATTTATCTGAGCACTTTGGCCAATCCTGGAACTCTAATGGGTATTTTTGAAGGTAAGGTTTCTCGATCCTGGGCAAAAAAACACCACCCTGTTTGGGAGGCAATCAATATAGAAAAAAAATAATTGGAGTGATAATACATACTGCAGCAAGAAGGCCATGGGATGAATGGAGAAAAATCTTGGCACTACCGCCGACTATGATAAAAAATTAGATTACTTCTCGAATCTTTGGCGGAAGTACTACTTTTAGTGCTTGGAAAATCTTCCCGCAGTGGCCTTTACATTCATTGCGTATGGAAAGCAATTACCGTGCTCTTCGAGGGTTACCTGCTGAAGTGCCTTAAAATCCTGTTTGATGTCTGACCTGTCAAATACATGGTCGGCTTAGTTTAAACACTGTTCAATTCCTTTTCTGAGTATGAATGCCAAAAAAAATCCAGTTTAAAGATCGCTGTAATAGAGCAGAAATCCGGCCAAAGATATTTTGTGTTCCAATGATATATCTGAAATAAAACCAAACCTGTGATTATTAATGGTGATCATACGAATCGGACCTGTTTGAATCCGTGAGATACCTACAACGTATATGATTTGGGTAAAAATAAAAAAATTTGCTTTTTTTCAAAAAAAAATCGTCCGCAAAAAAATATTTTTTCAAAATAATTTTATCAAAACATCTTTGATAAAACCCACATTTCCGATGTTGTAAGCCCATTGTAAATCTTTTGTCGGCATTTTTGCCGGTAAGTTATAACAATTTTGGGCCTTCAGTTTTAACCCCCCTATACAAATTAGGTTCAAAGTCAAGGCGGGGCCAGAGATTCAAACGCAGGAATATATGTAATATTTCGAGTATTGAATCCCTGGCATCAACACAGAAAGAGACCTTTGAAAAATGTTCAATTTTGTTCAAGACCAAGGAAGGTGAAAATTTTAACCACAGGAATACATTGAGTATTTCGAGGATTAAAATTTGAGACTGACGCCGGAATTGGGCAAAAGGGGGCGTTTTTCAAAGGTCTCAGAAATTGGGCCTGAGAGGAGATTTTGAAACCACTTCTACAAAGGATTCGGATTATACGATGTCTTGTTTGAGCTTTTTGCTTAACGATTCCAGTTCAGGCGAGATTTTTGGTTTTGTCAGAATAACGATTAAATCAAAGGCTTTTTGCTTATCCTCACCATTTTCTGAATATTTAAGGAGCAAAGGTTCTTTGGCATTACGTTCCTTTTCAACCGATTCCGGTGATCCCTCTATAATCTGAAGCCCCGGGATTTTCTCTGCTTGGGCAAAAAACTTTTTTTGAAAGGATTCACATAAAGGGGAGATCAAAACCATCTCCAGATCTTTTGTTTTGTCAAGGGCAATGACGGATTGGTTCACACCCAGTACCAGACTGGAAAGAAGATGTGTCTCATCGTTACCGATATGCCCTTGAACAATGGCAATACGGCCGGGGATCTCACCATCCAGAGGCGAAACCACTATCCCGTTGAAGGGACCGGTGGGTGACAGCATCCGCTCGAATTGTAAATCTGTGATCACATCCGGGTATTTTCCATAACCCAATTGGGGATTAAACGGATAAAATGCGTTTTCCTGGCCTTTTGTGATAATCACCTCGTCAAATTCCAGTTCCAACTCTTGATCCGGAATATCAAAATCGATGGCTTCAGGCTTACATTCAGCCCAACATAGGGCACAGCCCAGACAGCGCCGGCAACTGAGGCATCGCCGGGCTTCTTGAATGGCCATGTCTTCAGGAAAACCGGTCTCTACTTCCGTGAAATTCTCTCTTCTTTCATCCACCGAAATCTCCGGCATTTCCGCTCGCGGTGACGGTACATCATCGAACGGAATAATATATCGTTTTTCTTTCTCGTATATCATTTATTTGCTCCTCAGGTACTCATGACGCACGAATGGCAATATCCGGGCCGGTCACCACATCACCTCCGGCAAAGACCCCCGGCACATTGGTTGCACCGGTTTCCTCATCGATTTCAAAGGTGTTCCAGCGTGAAAGCTCAAAATTATGGCCTTGGGAAAGAAAGCTCAAATCCGTACCCTGGCTGATGGCAGGCACGATGGTTTCAGCGTCAATGATATATTCAGAACCTTCAATGGGAACCGGTCGCCTGCGTCCTGAAGCATCCGGTTCTCCAAGTTCCATTTTGATGCATTTCATGCCGGTCACTTTTCCGTTTTCACCCAGGATTTCCACCGGTGCGGCAAGGTATTGGAGAATAACGCCTTCGTGTTCCGCTGCATCGATTTCCCACGGATTGGCCGGCATCTCCTTTTTGGTTCTGCGATAGAGGATATATACTTCATCAAATCCCATACGCCAGCCCACACGAGCCGAGTCTATTGCCGCATTACCCCCTCCGATAACAATAAGTTTTCCTTTTGCTTTCGGAAGATTGCCCAGGGCCTGCTCTCTTAGAAAGGTCACACAGTCTACAATTCCCTCATAATCATCTTCACCGGGAACCCGCAGCTTAAGACCCGTATGGCAACCGGCACCGATAAACAACGCATCATAATCATTCTGTAAGTCTTCAAAGGCAACATCTTTCCCGATGCGGGTATTGTATTGAATTTCAACTCCCATGTTGCAAATAAGGTCCACTTCTCGTTGAAGCAGCTTTTTGGGCAATCGGTATTCCGGAATACCCACCCACAGATAGCCTCCGGGAACAGGTAAAGCTTCGAAGATCTTTATATGCTCATATCCCAATCTTGCCAGGTCGTGAGCACAGGTTAATCCGGCCGGACCGGCGCCGACAATGGCAATTTTTTCCGGATACTTTTGTTCCGGGGTTTCATAGACCGGCTCTATGCCCTGGTCCAGCTCCATATCGGAAACAAATCGCTTGAGAAAACAGATACTGATCGGTTCATCCAGATACTGGCGGTTGCAGGCGGTTTCACACGGATGGGGACAGATACGGCCGATACTGCCGGGAAGCGGAAGTCTTTCTCTAATTTTAGCTAAAGATTCCAGATGCTTACCATCGGCAATCAACCCCACATAGGAACGGATATCCAAATTTACCGGGCATTTCTCCTGGCAGACAGGCATGTCTTCTTTATAGATATTGTATTCACCCGTTGCATGATTGCAAAAATCAACTGCTGTGCGAAAACCCAGACCCTCGTCAAAATCGTCAAACATGTTAACCGGACAGACCTGTATGCAGGCCTTGCAGTCGTTGCACTTACTGTTATCAACCCGGAGGCTGTGTTTCAGGATGTGAGCCCGTATTTTACCGTTATCCCGGTTGATCTTCTTAATATCACTGTATGTGAGAATCCGGATATTGGTATGATCGCGTACCTTTTCCAAATCAGGATTCATAAACCCTTGTTCCGGTCCGATGAGTCTGTCCCTGGGAATCCTCTCCGCACCTAACGTGGGAAACTTTTCCACAAGAGTCACCTGAACCCCTGCTTCTGCGTGTTCAAGGGCGGTTCGGACCCCATCGAGCCCTCCTCCAATTATCAATACGGTTTTTTCACTCACTTTATTACACCTCTTGCGTCACAAACTGAAATATCGGCGATCGGCCGGCCACGCTGTCCAGGGCAACCATCCCCTTTCTGTTAAGTGCAGTTATGTATCGAAAGACCCTTTCGGAAGGTATGGCCAGGTCCCGGGCCAGGTCTTGAACCGACTTAGCCCCTTGTTTTAATTTACCCAGAATTTCCTGAACCTCCATTTCTTCCACAATGATCATGTCAATCGCGCGATTAAACTCGTGCTCGGTAAAAATCTCACCATACATGTTGCCGGATTCAAGAAACGGCGTTCTCTTTCCGATAACCCATCTGAGCTTTTCACCGGCCAGCACGGCCTCTGCGGCTTCAAGCTTCCCAAAGATATCCGGGGCCTTGACACGATCCCCGTCTTCTCCCAGAGGACCCAGGCTGCGGATTTTCTCATCGAATTCCGTGACGAGTTTAACAAATACAGCGGCTTCACCCGAAGAACATTGCCGGAAAGCCAGACGCTCCTCATTGACACCGATATGTTTGAAAAGCCTGCGGGTCATATCTATTTTGGCCTTTGCCTGAACATTTCCGCTGATATAATGGCAGTCTCCGAAATAACAACCCACCACCATAAGGCCGTCAAGTCCTTTTTTAAAGGATCGGGCCACCGTGGCCGGATCTATACGGCCGGTGCACATGATTCGAACGGTCTTGATTTCCGGGGTATATTGTAGTCTGGAAACTCCAGCCAAATCAGCGGCGGAGTATCCTCACCAGGTACAGCAAAACGCAAGAATTTTAGGAACGAATCGAGCCAATGAGAACC
>JAFDHQ010000165.1 GCA_019308685.1 Deltaproteobacteria bacterium | reverse complement strand
TGTGACCTTTGTGTTTTTACCCTATACCATGTTCCACTGGCAGTCCTTTTCACCCAATGACCTGGACAGACTACTGGAAATAATACTGTTCAATGTTGTTGCAAATGGTCTTGGTTTTCTTCGTGACCGGGAGAAGGCCGTTGAGGAGGAAAAACGAAAAGCCATTATAGCCATGGCAGGTGCGGTTGCTCATGAGATGAATACGCCTCTTTTTTCGGCCATTGCATCCAGTCAATTGCTGCAGGAGGATTTTAATTCAGATTCAGACGCCTACAACGACTTGCAACTTATCATCAGAAATTTAAAAGAAATCAGCAGCATGATTAAAAAAATAGCTGCCATCGAGAATCTGGAAATGAAAACTTACGTTGGGAATTCAGTTATCATGGATATTGAAAAATCTTCTGCTAAACAGGACGCTTCTTCATGAGTCTTGCATAAACCTCAGATAATGCATTCCGGACTTGATCCGGCACCCACAATTCATATGGAACTGATAAGATTCTGGATTTTCGCTTTCGCGGGAATGACAATACCCAATTTGTGGTTCTAATAATTTCAACGAGTTAGAAGAACTTTGGACTGTACAGTTAACAAATAAAGGTGTTATTATGTGGGGATGCGATTACATACCGTCTTTAAGCGGAAGCAGTTGGTCCGGTCGATTTTTTCCCGGCGGGATTTTATATCTGCTGGTATGTGGATTATTTATCTTTCTGTTTGTCTATGTTGCAGTTCGGATATTTAATGCAATAACAACAGACAAGTCAGGTTCTCACCGGGATCGAACCGATTCGCTGGCCATTTTAAAAGTTCGATTTGCAAAAGGCGAAATCTCTACCGAAGAGTTTAGGAAGATGAAGCAGATTCTTTTTTAGAATTAAAACAAACGATTTCGTAAATCCTGCTTCAGCGGGGCTGTGTTGTGCTGCATCTCGCAATCATTAAACCCACGATTAGTAAGCCTCATGGATGAAAGAATTAATATCATGGAAGAAATACCCATACAAAGATTTTCCGTAAAAAACCTCGACTGTGTATCATGTGCGGCAAAAATTGAACAAGGATTGAATGCACTCGATGGAGTGGATGAAGCTGTACTCGATTTTGCAAGCCTGTCCCTTCATTTAAAGACAAAAGATGTTGCAAGGGTTTTAGAAGAAGTCCGAAAACTTGAACCTGAGATTGAGCTGGTACCGAAATCTAAAAACAAAGTTTTGGATGAGCATAAGGAAGAAGCTGAAAGATTCAAGGTTAAAAGAGAGCTTTCAGTCCTCATTGTGGCATCTTTCTTGTTTATACTGCAAATATTTTTTGAGGACTGGTTTCATAACAAAGCCTTTGCCAATCTGGAAATTGCCCTTGTTTTTTCAGCTTACATTCTGGCAGGGTGGAATGTTCTTTTCGGAGCCCTGAGAACCATCAGAAAAGGAATACTTTTCGACGAAAATGTACTCATGGTTATTGCTACCGGTGGAGCGATGGCGATTCACGCTTATTCAGAGGCTGTCGGAGTAATGATATTCTTTAAAGTAGGTGAAATGTTACAAGAATTAGCCGTGTCGCGTTCGCGAAGATCGATAAAAAGTTTGTTGGCAATCAGGCCGGACAAAGCCGTAGTAAAGACTTTAGAGGGATATATGGAAACAACGCCCGAGTCTGTTAATGTCGGTGATATCATACTTATAAAGCCTGGTGAAAAAATTCCTCTTGATGGCGATATACTTTCCGGAAATTCTCAGTTGGATTCATCTGTTCTAACTGGCGAATTTGTGCCTGTAACAGCCGGTCCCGGAGATAAGGTCATGGCCGGACAAATTACCAAAACCGGTGCATTAACTATTTGCGTATCTCGGCCTTTTAATGAATCGTCTATTGCCAAAATAATGGACTTGGTTGAAAATGCGACTGCCAGAAAGGCCAGGACCGAAAAATTTATTACTACCTTCGCACGATATTATACTCCTGCCGTAGTATTTATAGCAGCGTGCATTGCCCTGATTCCGCCTTTCTTTCTGGTAGAATCTTCATTCCAGACATGGATATATCGTGCGCTGGTCCTTCTGGTGATCTCCTGTCCCTGTGCTCTGGTAGTCAGTATTCCCTTGGGTTATTTCGGCGGCATAGGCAGGGCTTCCCGAAGCGGTATACTTGTAAAAGGCTCGAATTATATCGACGCACTTTCAGTTGTTAAATCAGTAGTATTTGACAAAACCGGTACGTTGACTAAAGGTGTTTTTAAAGTCATAGAAGCAGTTCCACAAAATGGATTTAATCAGGCTGAGCTTTTGGAGTTTGCCGCCGCTGCCGAATGTCAATCAAACCATCCAATCGCAACTTCGATTACGGAAGAGTTAACCCGTCTCGGTAATAAAATAGACACTTCAAAGATTCTTGAACATACGGAAATCACCGGGAAAGGAGTACGGGTGCGTTACGGTAAGCATACTGTTCTTGTAGGTAACGACAAGCTTTTGCACCGGGAGAAAATTCCCCATGACAAATGCGATTTTGACAGCACTGTTGCTCATGTTGCAGTAGATGGAACATATGCAGGTTGTCTTATAATCGGTGATGAAATTCGACCAGATGCGGAAAAGGCTGTCAACGCTCTGCGCAGGCAGGGAATTGGACATATTGCGATGTTGACAGGAGATAACAGTTGTGCGGCTGAAGTTGTTTCAAACCGGCTGGGTCTTGATCGCTTTTACGCTGATCTTCTTCCCGAGGATAAAGTCAGGATCTTCGAAAAAATTGTAAAAAATAATACGAATAGTGGAAAAACTGCGTTTGTAGGTGATGGTATTAATGATGCACCTGTTATTGCCAGAGCAGATGTAGGAGTGGCAATGGGAGCGTTAGGATCGGATGCGGCTATTGAAACCGCTGATGTCGTACTTATGACAGATTCTCCTTTGAAGATGGCCGAGGCTGTTTCAATTGCAAAACATACCCGAAAAATAGTCTGGCAAAACATATGCCTGGCATTTGTTATTAAAGGGATTTTTATCATACTTGGAGCCATGGGGTTGGCAACCATGTGGGAAGCTGTTTTTGCAGATATGGGAACGGCTTTGTTAGCAGTTGCAAATTCTACAAGGATTTTTGGCGGGAATCCATAATACTTTTAACCAACACTTATCATAATTTTTAAATATTTCCCGTTAAAGTAAGCATAAAGGGAAATCGTAACCGTTCACTTATAACTCCGGAATGGATTTATGGGACTTGGAAATAACCACATAATATCAAGGAGAATTGCATCATGAAAAAAATAGTTTTAGTAACAGTATTGGTCCCTGGTATTGTAGTAGGGACAGCTATGGCCCAGCAGAATATGCATATAAAAACAACTGACCAGAGTATGCATTAAGGTCAGGGCATGCATCAGGGCCAGAATATGTATAAAGGACATGGCATTATGGGCGGTGGTATGGGAATGGATATAATGTGCAACAGAATGATGGGCAATATGAACGCTGCAAATCAGCAGAAATTCCTTAACGACACCAAAGAACTGCGTAAGCAAATGCAGATGAAGCGTTTTGAATACATGGAAGCCAGACGAAATCCGAATGCCAACCCGCAAGATATCAATAATCTGGAACAGGAAATGTTCAATTTAAGCGAAAAAATGAAAAAATAGGCTGAAAAGTATTTGCATTAGAAATTTTCTTTTCCCCAAAATCAACGGGGGATGTTGCTTATCCTGATCTTCCGGGTAGTGGCTGTCCCCTTATTTGTAAATTTTGTGTTTTTCCCGGCTCATTCAGGTTAGAACCTGTCCGGGCTAATCCTGTTCCCTGGATTGGATATTGACACTTTTTACACAACGGAATCCGACCTCTTCAAAGGACTCTCATGGCTGTCTAATGATATGAGATGGTATAATCACTTCACTGGAGAAATGTTTCTTAATACCTCCTAAAATCACATATTTCAAGTTGTTTGAATTGTCTGTTAAGGTTGTTTTTTTCAGGCTGACAGTCCACTCTCCGATTCCCACATTTATTCCTCGAATTCCAAAACTACAGGCTTGCTGCAATTTTCATTACATTATCGACAAGATCACTTTTAACCCTATTCCACTGAACATCCCATACCATAACCGGATCAGGCTCCTTGTCTGCTTCTGTGAAGTCAACCAGCCCCTTTAAAAATAAAAGTTTGCTGTAATTAACACCATGGCCTTCCTTTATTGCCATTTTTATCAGTTCATCCAGAAATATTGTTTTTCTGGTCAGGCAATACAGATCGATAAAATCTTTTTTACACCCCCTGCTGCCGATTGATATTATTTTCATTCGACCAATATCTTTCGGGTCAACTATCATAATGTTTTCCAATTCAGCTCGGATGGACTTTAAGGGAAATTTTAGCGATATGGGCAGGGTTATCAAATCAACTTTTATGGATTGAATCATTAACTCAATATGTCTTGATGACTGATTAATGACAGCAATGTCCGTATCTTTCATGTACTGTTTTATAGGATAAAATATTTCTTCAATATTTTTACCTGTAAAAAAGTCGAGATCCTCAGATTTTCGATGTCCCAGTTGCAGTGCAAGGGCTGTTCCTCCACCAAGATAACATTGCTTAATCCAGGCAAAAGAATTCAACTTTGATAATATGTTCCATATGGTGTGGGATATTGTTTGTGGGTACATGCCTTGTCATTTAATTTAAAAAATAGTTTCCAGAAATTTTTCGACCTGAATGATAAATTCCTGCTGGTTTTTAAAACCTGAATTATCTCTTCGCTGGAAAAAGTTTTCAGCATATATTTTACACCGGTTTCATCTCCGTGTTCTAAAAGACGATTAATAATAAAATATGAATCTTTTTCCGAAAGGTTTTTAAAGTCCACATCCCAAAAAAAATTACATAAACATTTGGGAAGTTTTTTATTTTTTTGAAATTCAGGCAAATCTAAACCTTTGATCTTTTATAGCTGTATTGGAAAGTTTTTAAAAAATATACCACAAATGAATTAAAATGCAAGGTGTTAAGGCACCAATAAGTGGGTGTTTTTTGCATTAGATAAATGTTTTTATTGATCTTTTATCTAAACTTGGCAATACCTTTTCCTTATTGCATTAGACTGATTCTGGGAACATAAGTTGAAATCTTACCGTTTTTATCGGCCACACCAACCAGAAACATGGTACCTCCAGGGAAGTGTCCATTGTTGGTGGGATCCCATTCGGCATGGTCATGGACTGCCCACCAGCCGGGAATCTTGGGCTGTAGAATAAGATTTTTGGCCTGCCCCGAAACCGACAGCCGGAAACGAAAAAACACGCTATTGTTTTTTCGTCGCCGATTTTTTCGCCCGAAACAGGGTCCCTTTTGTTTTCGGGGAACTGTTAAGGCCGGTTTCGGCTACCAACTCAACGTCTTTAAATCCCGTCTGCTCGAGTAATGCCAGGAAATCCTCTCCCGGTATGGCCCCACCCTCTCAATGGGCCCATTTGTCGATTTGATCATCTATATCAGACTGCAAGGGTCCTGATAGTGTCTGGTCTGCGATCATCAACCGCCCGCCGGGCTTGGGTCCTGATAGTGTCTGGTCTGCGATCATCAACCGCCCGCCGGGCTTTAACACTCTCATGGCCTCTTTCAGGGTGGCGGCCTTATCGGGAATCAGGTTGATTACCCCGTTGGAAGTCACCACATCGAAAGTGTTATCTTCAAAAGGAAGTTCCTCCCCGGACGTCCTTTGGAAGGTAACGTTTTTTAGGTCTGTCGCTTTAAGATTTTCTGTTGCCCGCTGAAGCATCTCCGGTACTATATCCACGCCTATTGCTTTTCCGGCGGGTCCCACCATCATCGCAGCTAAAATGGTATCCACCCCGGCGCCGCAGCCGATATCCAGTACTGCTTCACCTGCGTTAACCGGCCCGAGGGAAAAAGGATTA
>JAFDHQ010000164.1 GCA_019308685.1 Deltaproteobacteria bacterium | reverse complement strand
ATCATCTGCTTTTTCCAACCCGTTTTAGTTTTCTTTCCTTTGTTTGAGTTAACACATTTGATTTCGGCTCAGCGTAGCGACGGCGTGTTTCTCTTGGAAGCCGACTGACTGTTTGAAGAGCTTTAGCACGCGTTAGCCCGATCCGAACGAAATTATGAATAAAAAAAATCAATGGGATAATTTAGCGACGAATTGTTCTTAATAACTCCAGCGCGGCTCGGGCTTACGGGTGCTTAAGCACAAGTTTCAGTCGGTTGGAAAGAGATATACGCCGTCGTGGAGCGTTCTCGCTGTATTGGGATTCAAATGCGTTTACCCTGTTTCCTTTGCCTTAACAACTTGATCTTTTATAAATTTCTGGTATGGTGTTTGTATGCTGCAATATGAATATGCCACAGATCTATGGATAAGATCTGTATTGGGTTTCATAGTGATTTTTAATACCAGGATAACATCGAGATGGGAAGGTTGAAAATACTTGGACATGGCAGATCTCCACAGGCCAGGGCCCGGTCACGAGGCAAGTTGTTTGAAGCCATGATGATCCAGGTCCTACATCACTATGGGTACAGCGTTGATCGCATCCTGCACGCAGACACCGCTGAAATGGAATTCGATATTGCGGGTAAACATAACGCAACCGGCTCAGCCCTTTTTGCCGACTGTAAGCTTTATGAAACAGCCATATCCGCTTCCAAACTCCAGGCATTTTTCGGCAAATATATGGCAATATGGCACAAAGACAAACGGTGCCATGGCCTCTTCATCGCCCTTCCCGGTATCGACCGTTCTGCCAGGGAATTTTATCGAGAGCATATAGAAGGAAATTCTCAAATCACGGCACTTCTTTATGAGGAAGTCGAAGTTCTGAAAGCAATTTCAGGAATTCCGGAAGGTGTGAGTCCGGATACGGCTGCAAAACGTATTCCCCGGAATATGGGAAAACCCGGTGAGTGTTTTCTGCTGTATACCGAAAAAGGCGTGTTTTGGGTACAGCAAATCATCTCTCCAGGCAAAAGAACCCCCAATCGAATCGCTATTTTTAACCACAGCGGCATCCCTGTATTAAATCGATCTACACTGGGTTATCTGACAAAACTGTATCCGGAGCTACACGATTTTGACAACATTACTGTGGGATGCACGGCGGTTCTCCAGCCGGGTCTGTTTCAAGATGCCGATGAAATTGTCGAGATCCGGGGAGGTTCCGGATGCTTCGAGTATCAATTCCCGGCGCCGCCAAAGTATTTCGTCGGCAGAAGACCCTTGCTTAAAGAACTCGATTCATTTGCGGCAAAACTCATAAATAAGGAGACGTCATATCGCGGCATAGTGTTTGAAGGCCCTTCGGGATTGGGAAAAAGTTCGCTGATCCTTGCAAGTGTCGCACGTCTATTAAAAATGGGACACTTTGCCGTTGCCATAGATTCACGCACCGCATCGTCTTCAAGGTTCCTTGATCGTATAATAAACTATACTCTCAAAAAGTTCGGAGATTTCAGCGGCATACTCACCGAAACGGATTTATCAAAATCCACAACAGGGTTAGACCGTGCCGTTCAAGCAATTTTTAACATCGGGCAAATTCTCGAATCCCACAGAAAACTACTGTTCATCTTTTTTGACCAGTTTGAGAACATTTTTATTCTGCCTGATGTGCTGAAACCGATTAAAGATCTGTTTCTGAAAATATGCGAAAAACAGATCCACCTCATTCTTTGCTTCTCTTGGAATAAGGATCTTATTTTATCGACCCATGGATTTTCTGGAGAACTGCTGGAAGCTGTTACGGATAACAGCAAACATATGATTTTGAATACTTTTTCCAGAACCGAAATTGATGCGTTTTTGAAAAAACTCGGCAAAGATTTGGGTGAAACCTTAACAAAAGATCTTCAATCATTTCTCGTTGAATTTTCACAAGGATATCCCTGGCTGCTGAAGCTGCTTTGTTTTCATGTGAAAATTGCCAGGCAATCCGGAATCCCACAGATAGATATTCCCGGTCATCTTCTCAGCATTGAAGAATTTTTTCAGCATGACTTGCAAAAGCTGTCAGATAGAGAAAGCATCTCATTACTTAAAATTGCCGGGTGTGCACCCCTGCGTCTTGAAGAATCGAAACCCATATTTGAACCTCAAATTATACAAAATTTAATCCAGCAGAAGTTGATCGTAAGCATCGGGAGCACCGTGGATGTCTACGGAGATATTTTTCGCGATTACCTGAACGCAGACTTATTGCCGAATTGGGATAATTATATTCTTGGTGCCGGCACCGGTAATATTATAAAGGCTGTAAAGATCCTTCAGTCGGCCGACGGCGCACTGGATGTTTCCGATTTTTCTAAACATGGCTTGCCGGAAAAGATTTTCTGCAAGATCGCGAAAGACATGGATTCTCTCGGACTTGTAAAAATCATAAAGGGCAAGGCTTCCTTGCAAATTAAGATTCCTTCATCGCCCCGTGATGTTGTGGGTGTATTACGAAACCATCTGCGAGATCGTCTTAGAGCCAATCGTCAGGTCAAACAGCTTTTGAAAACTCTGGAACAAAAAAATGCTCTGGACATTAACAGCGTTGCGAAACTGCTTGAGACGTGGTGCGTCTATATTTCGACAACCCGACAAGGCTGGCTAAATTACGCCCGTATCCTGGCGAAATGGATGGATATTGCCGATCTGGCCCTTCTGGACAAAAAAAATCGAAATCTCATTCGCTTTGATCCTGCAACGGAAATCCGCGAGCGTCACCTGCTGTTACCTAAAAGACGTGGCGCCAACACTCCGAAAATTCAGTATTCCCCTGTTGAAGATGTCGCCATAAGGATTGTTCGGGCCCTTCATGAGGACGGGAGAGTGAATTGGAAAGGCTTGAGAAAAAGCACGATTTTTAGAGCCCTTGCAACATTGGAAGATCTGGAATTCATTTCAAGAAAGACGTCATTGATAAAAGTGCTGCCAAACGCGGAAGAGTTCGTATCACATCCGGATAGACGTCCTTACTTGTTCGGACAAAGTGCTTTGCAATTGACTTCATTTTCAAACTTTATAGAAATACTTGAATCACATAAGGATAAAGGCAATACGCTTTTAAAGCTGGGTCTTGAACTTTGTGAGAATCTCGGTAAAAACTGGAAGAATAGCACTGCCGAAACCATTGCCAAGATCATGCTGGATTGGGCCCGCCATGCGAATCTTGCACCCGGTGTTTTTGCTGAAATTCGAAAAGGACCGATAATGGGCTGGAAAAAGAAGGAAGATCGTCAGATGAGTCTTTTTTAAAGCATTTATGAGTCTGCTGATTAATGAGGATTTTCGTTCAAGATCAAGGCATGCGAAAAAAATAACCACAGGCATATATTTGATATTCCGAGGATTATTTTTTTGAGCATAACGCAGAGATTGTGCGAAAAGACCATTAATCAACAGACTCATTTATGAATGGGGAAGTAACCCTAGTTTGATTCTTTTCGACGGAACATATCGCTTGCAACGGCATGAAGACACTTCGCAGGAATCTGTTGGTAAATGCGCCTGCTCATGGTGGTTGAGAATCATCGATTTTTCAATAGACCGGCCGGAAGTCAAGTACCTTAGGCCCTACGTCATTATTGCAACACAAACCGGAGAAGGCATCTTCAGAACAACCTGTGCCGAAAGCCTGGGTAAAAGGATATACAGGGATTTTAATCTAACAATCGATGAGACGTTATGGATAGAGCACTATCCGGATGAGCCGGCTTTGTATGTCGCCGTCTTTAAGCCCAAGTCCTATTTTGGAACTGAAGTATTTTATCATATCGACTGGAGACCCATTATGCACAATGAATTCGAAGCCATTAAGACATTTATACCCGGAGCTGAAAATATCGAATATCCATAGCGCATTCATCCCACCTATCCATTTTTACAACTCCTTTCCGTTTCAAAGACATCATAGAGCTTTCGGTAAATTAATATTTTTTTCCTTGCGACGAAGAACCATATAGTGGATACTAAGTATCCAGATTGGAAGGGTCCAATCATTTCTGTGGGTAACAAGTATCCACTTTCTTTTTGGATTTTGGATTTAGATTCATGGAATTAAAAGAAAATCTAAAAGCAAACGGTTCGCCGGTAACAACTCGCGAGCTGGTGGCATAAGATTTGCTTTGAAAAATACTTATGTCAAATAAAATTAAAAATAACCGATTCTGGGTGGGGGTTCCGCCCTGGATATTTATGGGTGCGGTGGTGGTTCTGTTCCCGATTTTTGCTTTTATGACCTTCCAGAATATCACCCGCCAAAAAGAAAACAGCTTCCGCCTGTTACTGGAAAAAGGCGCTGCCCTGATACGATCGTTTGAGGCCGGTACCCGGACAGGAATTGGATTTAGCTGGAGCAAGGTCCAGCTCCAGAAACTCCTCACTGAGACGGCGCAGCAACGTGATATTGTTTATCTGATGGTCACCGATACCAACGGTAATATTCTCGCTCATAATAATCCCGGATATATTGGCAAAATTCATGGCAAAGGATTAAATCTTAGAAGAATCATACACAAAAAAACAATAAAGTGGCGCGTTGTATCAAATTCCGAAGGTAAAAAAATATTTGAGGTGTTCAGAAAGTTCTCACCCATAGAAAGTTGTTTGAATGTGGGAAACGGCCATATGATGATGCAACTGTGGTTTCAGCAGGGAATGAATCAAAGATTAGATATTCCTACATTCAATCCGATCATTTTTGTGGGTCTGGACATGGCTTCCATTGAAGAAGCCATACAGGCGGATACCCGAAATACAATAGTAATGGGTATGATCCTTCTTTTAATCGGATTTGCCGGCATAACCTTGCTTTTTTTGGCCCAGAATTATCGTGCGACAAGGATGTCCCTTTCCAGAATAAAAGCCTTTTCCGATAATCTGGTTGAGAATATGCCTATCGGCCTTGTTGCCATAGACAACCATCGAAAAGTGACTTCCTTAAATCATGTGGCCGGATTCATTCTAAGCCTTTCCGCTGAGGAAGTTATCGGCGAAGATGCGACGCAAGTAGTTCCGGAAGAATTATTGAAGTTGCTGAAAAATCTCGATACCGAAAACGGTGTTGTGGAAAAAGAAATCGACTGTACTGTCCGGGAAGGCAAGGTTATTCCCCTTGAAGTCAGCGCCACATTACTGAAAGATGAAAACGGTATGTTTCTCGGGTATGTTTTGCTTTTCAAGGATCTCAGCGAGGTTCGTTCTTTAAGAAAAGAGATTGCAAGGAGCCAGCGCCTGGCATCCGTAGGAAGGCTTGCCGCCGGTGTTTCCCATGAAATACGTAATCCTTTGAGTTCAATCAAGGGCTTTGCGAAAGATATCATGATGTTCCGGAAAACCAGCAAATCTCAAACCTCATGATTCAGGAAGTGGATAGATTAAACAGAGTTGTGGGTCAGCTTCATGAATTTGCGAGACCCATTACAGTTTCAAAAAAACCGATTAACATCAGAACCTTTTTAAAGAACTCTCTCAAGCTGATAGAAAGGCAGACTTCCGAGGCAAATATTAAGATTCAAACCCGTCTTGATTCTGAAATAGATGAAATTCTTGTTGATCCGGATAGGATCAACCAAGTTTTTCTGAACCTATATCTTAATGCCATGGAATCGATGAAAAACGGCGGGAGCCTAAATGTATGGCTTTTAAAGAATCAAGAAAAGGACGGGATAAAAATCCGGGTTCAAGATACCGGTGCCGGTATCAGCGAAGATGATCTGACCCATATATTTGATCCCTACTTTACGACCAAAGCATCAGGTACCGGCCTCGGACTTGCAATTGCACACAATATCATTGAGGCCCACGACGGCGAAATAAAGGTGGATAGCAGGTTAGGCCGGGGCACCACGGTCACGATATCATTACCTTATGC
>JAFDHQ010000163.1 GCA_019308685.1 Deltaproteobacteria bacterium | reverse complement strand
GGCTTCCTTGATAATATCTTCGCGGTCAAACGACGGATAAATCTCTCTGAAATTCTTGAGCCGCGTATGGATAGAGATGGCTTCTTTGCTGAATCGTTTTTCTTGTTTATAATAGTAAGTATTCAGATCCTTGGAGTAGATCACCGGTGGCTGTGACAGCCGGCTTTCCACATTCCCTTCAATGTAGTCTTCAATAGCGGAAGCCGCTCGCATGCCCTGACCAATGGCAGTAGTAACGGTTTCCAGACCAAGAACCGCATCACCGCCGGCAAAAACGCCATCCATACTGGTCATGAGATCTTCGTTGGTAGAGATCCATTGATCGTCTCGCTTTTGAATGTCGATGCCGTCATAATCCACGGCCTGACCCGTTGCCATGATCACCGTGTCGGCCGGATACACCGATTCCGATCCCTCGATGGGAACCGGCCGGGCCCGACCACTGGCATCGGGTTCTTTGAGCTCCATCTGCCCGCACAAAAGACCCACCACCCGATCCTCATCGGTGATGATTTTAACCGGATTGGTATGATAGCGAAACATGATGCGCTCTTCCATGGCCTCATCGATCTCAGCGGTGATGGCCGGCATCTCCATCCGGGTCCGCCGGTAAAACACGCTGACATTGGCTCCAAGACGTTTGGCCACCCGGGCACAGTCCATGGCCGTATTCCCGCCGCCGATCACCACCACGTCTTTGCCGACTTCCACGATTTGACCGCTGTTGATCAGTTTTAAAAATTCCACGCCGGTAAACACGTTTTGGGCGTCTTCACCGGGTATCTTTATGGAGGTCCCGGTTTGGGCGCCCAGACCCAGAAACACGGCTTTATAATCCCGGGTCAATTGATCCATGGGAATATTGACCCCGACCTTGACATTGCATTCCAGTTCAATGCCCAACTGCAGTATGTTATCGATTTCTTGCTTTAAAATGTAGTTGGGCAGACGATAGGAGGGAATACCATAGCGCATCCACCCGCCGGGCTCACTATTGGCTTCGAATATTTTCACCTGAAACCCTCTTTTGGCCAGGTGAAAGGCACAGGAAAGCCCGGCCGGCCCGGAACCCACCACCGCCACTTTTTCTTTTCTTTTGGAAATGAGTTTTTTGTGCTTGAGATTTTGTTCCAGACCATAGTCACCCACGGCGCGTTCCGCGCTGTTTATGGCCAGAGGCGTATCAAAGTCCCGGCGATTACACCCCGCCTCGCAGGGATGGGGACACACCCGGCCGCAGGTCGCGGGCAACGGATTGGTGCGGGTCAACACATGCCAGGCTTCCTCGTAGTCCTGCTTTTCCGCAAGCACTCTTAAAAAACCGCGAATGTCATTGCTCGACGGGCAACTGTTGGTACAGGGCGGAATTTGCATGATATTCACCGGCAAGAGCGTCCGCCACGACCCGGTCTTGTAAGGAACAACTTTACGCAAATCCAGTGCTAATCCTAAAGGCAGCTTTTCCATTATAAGTTAAACCTCTCTATGTTTTGGTTGGCAATTTTCTGAATTACGGCCACTTCCTCTGTGGGCACGCCCCTTTTAAACAGAAATCTGAATCTGCCCTGCAGTTTCAGATACTCTTCCACCGGTACTTTGACCGAAATCTTTTGGACATTGGTGATTTTACCCTCCCTGATTTCAAATATGGGAAACAACCCCGTATCCTTGGCCAGCCGGCATATCTTAACGGTGAGTTCTCCGGAATGTCCCCATCCCAGGGGACAAGGCACCAGGATATGAATATATTTGGGTCCCTCAATGGAGAGTGCGGTTTTCACCTTGCGCTGCAGGTCCCTGAAATCATCCACCGTGGCCGTGGCCACATAGGGAATGCCGTGATCCGCCGCAATCAGCGGCAGATTTTTCTTGCGGGTGGGGTTGCCCATGGGCGTTGTGGAGGTCCATGCCCCATAGGGGGTGAAGCTGGAACGCTGAACCCCGGTATTCATGTAGGCTTCATTGTCGTAACAGACATAAAGCACGTTATGACCCCGTTCAAACATACCGCTGATGCACTGAAATCCGATGTCCGCCGTACTGCCGTCCCCGGCCTGGGCGATGATATTCACCGGACCCTTTCTCAAGGCCTTATACGCTGCTTCCACGCCCGAGGCCACCGCCGCCGGGTTCTCAAAAAGACTGTGTAAAAAAGGAATGCGCCAGGACGGATCCGGATAGGGGGAACTAAAGACTTCCAGACACCCCGTTGCCACACAGGCAATGGTATTTTCACCGGCCGCATCATGCACCAGACGGGCGGCCAGGGCCTGCCCGCATCCGCCGCAGGCGCGATGGCCGCTGCCAAACAGATCTTTTTTTTCCACCCGGTCGAGTTCTTCAGCTTTTTCATTCATTATTATAAATCCTTATCTGCTATAAGTTCCTTTTTTAATCCTAAAAATTCCAGTTCCACCGGCTCTTTCTCAACCCGTTCCACCATATACCGCAAATCGTCCGCGGTGATGTTGCGGCCGCCCAGGCCGGCAATAAAACTGCTGATGTTACGGTCTTTTTTCTCGGCCCGGGGAAAAGACCAGCGGATATCGCTGGCCAAAATGCCGCCTCTTCCCAGTGAAATACACTTTTCCAGGACCACAATGTTCATTTTGTCTTTCAACACGTTGTAAATCTCTTGCCGGGGAAAGGGACGATAGGAACAGATTTGCAACAGTCCGACCTTTTTTCCCTCCTCCTCCAGCTGGTCGATCAGGTCCTTGATGGTGCCCACCACGGAACCCATGGAAACAATGGCCACATCTGCGTCTTTGAGCTTGTAGGTCTTGATAAAACCGCCGCTGTCTCTGCCAAATTTTTTGGCAAAATCCGCACTGACTTCCTTGATGGTCTTTTCGGATTTCTCCATGGCCCGGTGCAAAATATAGCGGGTCTCCATGTAAAAACGCGGATCCGCATACAGACCGATGCCTCTGGGCCATCGGGGATCCACGATATGCCGGGGCTTAAAAGGCGGCAAAAAATCGTCCACTTGTTTTTGCTCGGGAATATCCACCGCTTCGAACGCATGGGTTAAAATAAAACCGTCCATACAAACCATGACCGGCAGAAAGGTCTGCTCGGCAATTTTATATGCCTGGATATGTAAATCCGCAGCCTCCTGGTTGTCCTCGGCAAACAGTTGAATCCAGCCCGCATCCCTCACGGCCATGGAGTCCTGCTGATCGTTCCAAATACTCAACGGCGCGGATATGGCGCGATTGGCACAGGTTAACACAATGGGAAGACGCATCCCGGAAATGCAGTTGATCACTTCGGCCATTAACAATAATCCTTGGGATGATGTGGCCGTGTAAGTCCGCGCACCGGCCGCACTGGCCCCCAAAACCACCGAAGCCGCGCTAAATTCACTCTCTACATTGACAAATTCCGCATCCAGTTTTCCCTGGCCCACAATCAGAGCCAGATCTTCCACAATGTGGGTCTGCGGGGTAATGGGATAGGCGGCAATGACGTTGGGGCGGCATAAGGCCACCACATCCGCAACAGCTTGAGATCCTTCAATTTGTTTAAGCATAAACTACCTCTTTTGCATGATTTCATGTGCCCGTTCCAGAGCAGCGACATTGTTTTCACCCACTTTGCCCGGAAACCGTGCCATAATGGCTTCCTGAACCGCTTTCAGACTCACCAGACCGGTAATGGAGCAAAAAGCCCCGATCATAATGGCATTGGGAATGGGCCGGCCAATGATTTCAATGGCGATTTCCGTGGCCGGAATGGTTTCCACCGTGGCCGTGGTCTTGAGTTTCAAATCTTCGGGGGCCTTATCGGAATTGATCAACAATAACCCATCGGGATTGAGCCCGTCCAAAACCGGTACATTCTCCACCAGGCTGTAGTCCTGGACAATGATATAATCCGGATGGAGCACATCCTCCCGGGTGCGAACCTTCTTGTCATCAATTCTGACAAACGCCTGGACCGGCGCACCCACCCGTTCCGCTCCAAAAGAGGGAAACGCCTGGGAAAACTTGCCGTCGTGAAATGCGGCGATGGATAAAAGCTCCGCCGCCGCAACGTTCCCCTGTCCGCCTCGACCATGTATTCTGATTTCAATCATATGGTTCACCTTATTTTTTAATTCAATCATTAGGCCTTTGGCCTGGTAAAAACCTTGTAACCTTCAGTGTCGATTAAAACTTTTTCAATGTCTCAACGAGCTCCTTAACAGCGTCCGCAGATTTGGCAAGAGCGGTCTGTTCTTCATTAGTAAGGGTAATCTCAATGATCTCTTCCACACCATCCGCGCCCAGTTTTACGGGAACGCCGATGAATAGATCGTTGTAGCCATATTCGCCTTCAAGATATGCCGCGCAGGGGAGAATCTTCTTTTTATCTTTCAGAATAGATTCCGCCATTTCTACTGCCGCCGATGCCGGTGCGTAGTAGGCACTGCCGGTTTTCAATAAGCTGACGATCTCAGCGCCGCCGTTTGCAGTTCTTTTTACCAGGGCATCAATTCGTTCTTTTGACATCAATTCGGTAATCGGTATGCCCGCAACAGTGGAATAGCGTGGCAGAGGAACCATTGTATCGCCATGACCGCCAAGGACAAATGCATGGGTATTTTCAATGGAAACGTTAAGTTCCATGGATATAAAGGCTCTAAACCGGGCAGAATCAAGGACGCCTGCCATGCCGATAACCCTGTTCTTCGGGAACCCGCTGGCATCATAAGCAACATGGCACATGGCATCCAGCGGATTGCTGACAATAATAAGAACCGCTTCGGGAGACAGTTTTGCAGTTTTTTGGGTAACATCTTTCATGATGCCGGCATTGGTTTTCAGAAGGTCGTCACGGCTCATACCGGGCTTTCTCGGAATGCCGGCGGTTATAATGACGATATCCGATCCCTCGGAGGCATCATAATCGTTTGACCCTGTAAGTCGAGCATCATGCTTTTCAATGGGCGCTGCTTCGGCAAGATCAAGGGCTTTTCCCTGGGGAACGCCTTCAATGATGTCGATCATAACCACATCGCACAACTCTTTTTCAGCCAGCCGCTGGGCTGCGGTTGCCCCAACATTTCCGGCTCCAACTACGGTTACTTTTTTATCCATATATTTCTCCTTGTTTATTGAGCGGCATAAAATTTTAAATTCTATACCAGCTCGGTTTTTGGCAACTGGAACACTTCGGCGCACAATTCCCCAAATACACCCAGATTTTCACAGATATGAATGCCGCCGGCCTTCATGGCCTCGATCTTTGCCTGGGCCGTACCGCTGCTGCCGCTGATAATGGCACCGGCATGTCCCATACGCCGGCCCGGCGGCGCGGTCAGGCCGGCAACTTCTTCAATATCCATTCCTCCGGCAAGCTTTACCCCGCCCCCTTTGCCTGATATTCGTGGATCTTCATGATCCGGGTCCTCCCTTTTAAATTGAAGGCGGTTTTATGTTTTCAGCCGATAACGCACAACACATCGTCCTTGCCCACGCTGTCCCCG
>JAFDHQ010000162.1 GCA_019308685.1 Deltaproteobacteria bacterium | reverse complement strand
TCACTTTAGTCACTTTTCCGGTTTGTACGGGTTAGGTTGTTTATAAATAGCTTTAAATATGAGAGGTGAGATGTCTATTGAATCGACGATAATGGAGATGGCTAAAGACGCCCGAGCAGCTTCCATGGAGATTGCCAGATGTCCTTCAAAGAAAAAAAATGAGGTTTTGCTGAAAATAGCAGATAAAATTGAGGCCCAGGCGACGTATGTTCAGGAAGAGAACCAAAAGGATCTTGCCATGGCAAAAAAGATGGGTCTATCGGATGCCATGATGGATCGTCTTACGGTAACAGACGTGACGATCACATCCATGGCAAAAGGGTTGAGGGAGGTTTCCCAGCTTAATGATCCCGTGGGTTCCACCAGCAAGTCATGGCTGAGACCCAACGGCCTGGAAGTTTCACGGATGCGCATACCCCTCGGTGTGATCGGCATTATTTACGAATCGCGTCCCAATGTCACGATAGATGCTGCAGGCCTTTGTCTGAAAGCCGGGAATGCGGTCATTCTTCGAGGCGGATCAGAAGCGCTTCATTCAAACCAGGCTTTGGCAAGTATCATTAGCCAGGCACTTGATGAAGCCGGCCTTCCTGCAAAAGCCGTCCAGGTCGTACCAATTAGGGACCGGGAAGCCGTCAAGATGCTTCTGAATCAGGAAGCATTCATAGATCTCATTATTCCGCGCGGGGGAGAGGGATTGATCCGTTTTGTTGTGGAGAATTCAACCATACCGGTATTGAAGCATTACAAAGGGGTGTGTCATGTATATGTAGATGACGGAGCGGATCTGGAAATGGCCCGGGATATTTGTTACAATGCTAAGGTTCAGCGCCCCGGTGTGTGCAATTCCATGGAAACCATGCTGGTGCACCGATCAATATCCCAGGAATTCCTGCTGCAAATGGCAGATCGTTTTATAAAGGCAGGTGTTGAAATAAGAGGATGTCCTGAAACATGCAGGATATTGCCGGATGCCAGGAAGGCTGAGCCGGCGGATTGGCCGGAAGAATATCTGGATCTTGTTCTGGCCGTTAAAATAGTCGAAGATATGGATCAGGCGATCTCGCATATCACAAGGTATGGTTCCAGCCATACAGAAGCCATTGTCACTCGGGACTATAAACGGGCAAGGCGCTTTGTGCACGACGTGGATTCTTCTGTTGTTCTGGTAAATGCTTCTACACGTTTTAATGATGGCGGAGAGCTTGGACTGGGTGCTGAGATCGGCATCAGCACCTCAAAACTGCATGCCTTCGGACCTATGGGAGTGGAGGAACTTACCACAACCAAGTTTGTTGTGTTTGGAGATGGTCAGATAAGAACTTAGACGGAGAATTTTTGAAACACATAGGACTCTTCGGCGGTACCTTCAATCCGATTCATTTAGGACATATCCAGGTTATTCAGGAAGTTAAAGAGGGATTTGGTCTGGACAAAATTTTTATTATTCCTTCGGCACTACCCCCCCACAAAGAACCAGACGGCCTGGTGGATGCCGCAGACCGGATAGAGATGATTCGCCTATCCTTTTCAAACCACCCTGACTTTGCGGTTTCTGACGTTGAACTGAAACGTTCCGGGCCATCATATACCATCGACACGGTTCGCCATTTTAAATCGATTCTACCAAGGGATGCTGAGCTCTTTCTCATCATGGGGCTGGACGCCTTTTTAGAGATAGACACGTGGAAATCCTATAAAGATCTTTTTCTACTGATCTCTTTTATTGTGATGTCTCGAAGCTCTGCAGGACAAGGTGCCACGGTGTTTGGGCGCAAACCCTTTGAAGATTATCTTAAATCCAGGATTTCAGAGGGATATAGGCTATCCGCTTCGCAATCATCTTATGTTCATGAAGAAAAAAAACCGGTTTTTGTTTTTGATGTTACTCCTGTTGATATTTCATCAACAAAAATTCGAAAGCTTATCAAAACAGGACGCCCAATTAAATCTCTGGTACCTGAAATCGTAGAAGCCTTTATAAAAAGCAAAGGACTTTATTTATGACAAATCTTCCTGACCCTTTCCCGGCCCAACCCCTTAATCTTTATATCAACGCCGCTTTGGGGAAAAAAGCAATGGATCTTGTTGTTCTGGATGTTCGAGAATTATCTTCTATCGCCGACGTTTTTATCATCTGTAGCGGTCGTTCCAATCGTCAGGTTATGGCAATAGCGGAACATATTCAGGTAGATTTAAAGAAGCACGGTATAACGCCGCTAAGTGTGGAAGGCAAAAAAGAAGGACACTGGGTTCTGCTCGATTACGGTCATGTGGTCATTCATGTTTTTTATGAGCCGGTTCGCAGCTTTTATGACCTTGAAGGTCTCTGGATAGATGCAAAAAGAATCGATACAAAAAACCTTCTTCACACGAATGGAGAAAAATTAAAAACGGATCTAACCATTTAATTCTTTGAAACAGTCCTGATCACCTCGCAAAGGTCTTAACTTATTGACCGGCTACTTTTTTCCCACAATGCTTACATACTTTTGCTCTTTTCTTTATGATTTCAGCACAAAAAGGACACTCTCGGGTGAAATATCGTTCATGAATCTTCTTTATAGATTCATCGACTTTTTTTTGGATAATCTTATTGCCGAATTTGGTATTTCTGATCGGCTCTATGGCTTCCAGTTCCCCTATGTCCCCGATCATTTCCGCTGCCTTTAACCGTACCCGTTGCGGTTCGGTGGCATCAAGAAGTAATCTGACCACGGTAATCGAGTCTTTGTCTACATAAGCACCCGCAAGAATGGAAAATCCTTTTTTTATTTTCTCTTTCAAAATTTCCTGTTCGGCCAGAACCTGATCGTCAATGATTTGTCCGGTGCCGCCCATGGGGCTGAATACCGGTATGTATTGAAATTGTTGGGTACCGGGGTAACACATGCACCTGACCGAAGCGTTATGGGCATAATTATCCATTATATCATCCCATCCTTTTAAATACACCGGACAATCATCATTGAAACATATAAACAGGTAAGGTGTTCCCCAGCCGAGGCCGTCGCTGAAGGAAAAAGGAGGGACCTCCCATATACTCATTTCCTCGCCGCAGTGGGGACACAAGGGTTTTTTTCGGGAAAGAATTTTTTCTAAAACTTGTTCTTTGGTTTCAAAGGCCATGGGTTATTCTCCATTTTTGATGATCTCGTAACAGGTCGAATTCATCAGGTTTTAGTTTCTGAATTTTGAATTTTGTGCTTTTTGTGGCAAATATTTTTTGGTTCTCTCCAAGCCGTAGGCTTACGAGCCGGAGGCCGGCTTGTCCGGGTTAGGTTTTAAGCAACTGTTTTTTGTTTTTTAAACAGACAGTTAATGCTTAACCCATTAACTTTTCAATAAATTATGGGATCAAGTCAACATCATCAAATAATACACCAGAGCTTATTGAGAAATTATTTGATATGCAAATTTCTAAACTCGAACTTGGTAAGGTGGCTTAATATAGCAATTATTAAAAACTTTGCAATAACCAAATATAATGAACTCGTAAAAAGTCCAATTTAGACGGTTTTGTAAAAAGTTCAAATTCAAGGCGTGCAAATTTTGTTATCATGAGGCGTACTTATCGTACGTTGAATGATTGCGAAATGCAGCACAACGCAGAAGTTGGACTTTTTACGAAACCGTCAAATATAATATTGTTATGATGCAACATCAGGGTTTATTTTTCACGGAACGTTTGGCACAATTTCCGGAAATCCGTTTTTATGCCAGCCTCTGAGATTGTAATAGTCCTGAAGCATGGTTTGGAGTTCTTGTTTTTTAATGCTGTGTCCTGTTTTTAGCATTTCTTTGTAAAATCGTTTCGGGAGATTGTCATCTTCAGGCTTCAGCCCTTCCCGTATATTAAACCAACGAATCAAGGTCGATATATCAGCAGCTCTTTTGCGCAACGAGGCCTTGTCCTGTTTTAGCCCGGTGGTCATCTCAACCATCTCTCCCAGTCGCTCCCAGGGATACATATCTCTGTAAAATCGGCACAGAATAAATGTGTCCATCAGCGTCAGACGGTCTTCGAAATCGATTAAAAGTTCGGCTTTCCCTTTGATAATCTCCGGGGCGATCATGCCTTTTATCTCAGGATTATGGAACGTCGCCCTTAAATGGCAAGCGCCGCGGTCGGCGGTGGCAAAAGCAAGCCCGGATCCTTTGAGAACTCTGGGATCATAGCCGGGCAGTTCAAGTCCTTTGACATGCACGGCCATGTCTTCCATGTTCCAGGTCTGTGCCGCATGTATAATTCCGCGGGCCAGAACGTCACCGATGCCCTGCCGGGTTGCGATCTTTTTGAGCAGGCCGGCGATGGCATCCACATCTCCATATTCTATCCGAAAATCGATTTTTTTCCTTTTGGCAGCCTCAATGGTAAATCCACAGAGATTTCCTGCAGATATGGTATCCATACCCAGACGGTCGCAGATATCATTTAAATAGGCTATTTCTTCGATACCGTCGATCATGCAGAGACCGCCAAAGGCAAAAATGGTCTCATATTCAGGTCCTTCGATCTTTAGTCCGGCATGACGGCCGTTTTGTACCATCGTCATCCTGCCGCAAGCGATAAAACATTTAGCGCATGCACGGGGCTGGACGTTACACTGATTATGTAAGGCCTCGGCACTGATATTTTTCCATTTATCAAAAAAACCTTCAGACCAGTAACGGGTCGGAAAAGCCTTTATCTTATTGACGGACTCCACCATCATGGGCGTACCCATCTTTTTGTATGCCTGAACCACAGGATTATTTTTTGATTCTGCTGCAAGCTCCTTTGAAAATGTTCTCACTCGTTTTTCATCAAAAAGCGGACGCTTTTTATTGCCCTTAAAGACGATTGCCTTAAGATTTTTTGAACCCATGACGGTCCCGACACCGGTCCTTCCGGCGGAACGCCAGTAGTCGTTTTCGATAACAGCAAATCGAACAAGGTTTTCTCCTGCCGGACCGATAACCACGGCTCCGGATTTTGTTGCGCCTTTGCCGAATGTTTCGTTTACGGTATTTTCGGTTTCATAAGTATCCATTCCCCAAATATCGGCGGCATCATGGAATTCCACTCCTTCAGGTTCTATAACAATGACGGCCGGGTGCCTGTTTTTGCCCGTGAAGACGATGGCGTCAAATCCCGTTGAATCCATGGCTTCAGGCACTTTGCCTCCGGCGTAAGATTCGGAATAAAAACCGGTCTGGGGTGACTTGGTATAGACTCCGTACCGGCTCGACCCCCATATCAGACTGTTGGTGACGGGACCGGTTGCGAAAATCAGGCAGTTGTCCGGTGAGAGCGGGTCAACACCTTCCGGGTTCAATGAATAAAGGAGATATGATGCCAGTCCTTTGCCGCCAAGGTATTTCAAAAGTACGGATTCAGGTAAGGTTGCAATATCATATGTGCTATGGGTTAGATCGACTTTCAAAAATCTGCCGTAAAAGGGTTAGATCGACTTTCAAAAATCTGCCGTAAAAGCCATACATTATTGATTCTCCAACAAATGGTAATTTGTTTAATCATAAAAAAACCTGGTTCTCTGGGCCAGGTCAGAGATGATTTGGCTGTGCATGACCAGCAACCTGGAAGTGCCTTGTATAATGAAAATTAAATAAAAACTGATTTGCGCTGAAAGCGCTTCCCTCAACTTTAGGCATTTTAGATCACTTTTCACTTAATGTGCCGTAATATTAACCCGGGGATAACCAAAGCCGGGTCCTTTGGGCCAGGATCTTTACTATATCCAGCGTCCGGGAATAACGGTCCGGCAATATTTACATTGATTTCCGTCCAAGTTGTAAGTCGGAATGAAATAGCCGATCCGCTCAATTATCAGTTTTTTACAATTGTGGCAATAGGTGTTATTCCCCTCCGGGTAGGCAGCGTTGCCCACATACACATAATGAATTCCTTCAGCCATGGCAAGCTTGCGAAACCTTACAAGGGTTGAGATTGGGGTGGCAGGCAGACGGTCGAGTTTGTATCTGGGGAAAAAACGTAAAAAGTGCAACGGATAATCAGGGCCCAGGTTTGTAAGAATCCACCGGCACATCTGTTTTATCATTTCGGCATCATCCACATACCCTGGAACAATCAGGGTCGTGATCTCAAAATGGACTCCCTGTTGGTGCAGTGTTTTGAAGGTATTTAAAACCGGTTGCAAACGGCCGCCGTTTAACTTCCGGTAAATGGCGTCGCTGAACGACTTGAGATTTACATTGGCAGCGTCCAGCACGCCGCACAGCTCCAGGAGCGGTTTTCGATTAATATAACCGTTTGAGATCCAACAATTAGATATTCCATTATCTCTGGCCAGCCGGGCGGTGTCTATCATATACTCAAAAAACGTAGTGGCTTCGGAATAAGTGTAGGCGATGGACTTACAGCCGGTGTTCTGTGCGGTTTTTACCACATCCGCAGGAAAAAGCTCGTAATAGCGGACTTCGTGAGGTTTGGCCTGGGAAATTTCCCAGTTTTGGCAATTCAAACAGCGAAAGTTGCAGCCGGTGGTGGCGATGGAGAAGGCTTTTGACCGTGCTTTGAAATGATACAGGGGTTTTTTTTCAATGGGATCCACATTCACACTGCAAGGATTGCCGTATGTCAGGCTGTAAAGGGTGCCGTCCATATTGACCCTGGAGCGGCAGACACTGCGGTCACCGGGTGACAGCAGACATCTGTTGGGGCAGATACCACACATGACCAGTTGGTTGTCCAGCTTTGTATAAAAAAACCCCTCGCGAGACCATTTCCACAATTTTTCAGGTGCATCTCCTTTAAAAACGTGCCCGCGGATATCTGCCGGTCCGGTGGCCGCACCCGCTTCTAAGGAAAAGGGCCAGAACGCATTGGCCTGAACCGCATTGCAAAGAAATCCCGCACTACAATACAGAAAATGACGTCGACTAATTTTTTTCATGAAGCACAACCATGAATATTAAACTGCAAAGCTTAAGCCCGATCAAACCCGCCGCAGACCAAATAATTCCGAAATAGGGGATCAATACGACGTTGGTGACCAGGGTTCCACATGCGGCACCGATAAGATCGGCGGAAAAGGTTCGGGTCACCGCCGGAGCGTCTCCGCCCCGTAAATAAAGAGCTACCGGAAACTGAAAACCGCAGATCAGCGAAATTACAAAACCGAAAACAAGAAAAAAAGCCACCGACAGATGATGTCCGCCATATATCACAACGATAATCAACAGACCCATCAAAACAATCAGCAAACCATCGGAAATTGCCAGGGTCTGTTTGCTTCGGTAACGAAGTCTATCGCCGAACCAGGCGCCGGGCAAAAGACCGGCAAGGAAAACGGTGACAATCATACCGATTTGCAGATAAATATAACCGAAGAAGATTTGAAATGCAAATATTACCAGGATTTCGCTTCCCATTACCGTGAAACCTGTGGAAAAAAGAACAAACTCTTCGGCACGGATACGGATCAGGTAGATCAGACTGAGTATCCCCAGAACCGCGATAAAACCGGTGGGTGAAGTGGAAAACTTTGCAAACCATTGCATAAACATCAAACGCATCAACTGGGGAAAATAATCTCTGTTTTTAGGCGTCGTTGGATCTATAAGGGTATTTAAACGCTCGATTCTCTCCGGCGTTAGGTTCCCGTAATAATACCCTCTGATGTATCGGGTGTGAATATTTTTTTTAACCAGAAGTCCTGGGATATCGGTCTTAAGGGGTTGAGAACTGCACAGGAAAAAAATCTTTTGACCCGGCAGTAACAGCACATGCTCAAAAAAGTCGGTTACGGTATTATACAGTGAGGAAAGCTTTTGGCGCTGGGGTTCGGCCAGGTAATTATCGTACCCCTTCATTGCAAAACTCAACACCCCGTGTTCCGCCAGGTGACGTCTGGCCAGGTCAAAAAATCGGTCCGTAAAAAACCGGTTGAGTTGAAACGTATCGGGTTCACTCAAATTGACGATTATCGCATCATAGATTTTTTCCGAATCTGCCAGGTAGGCCCGACCATCCTGATGAATGACATTCAGGCCGGGGATCTTTTTAATCAGCCCAAACCTGAATTGAACATTTGCAACTTCCGGATCCAGTTCCACATAATCCACCGAGGCCGGCTTATACTTTTCCAATTCGACCATCATCCCGCCTTGGGCGGAAATCAGAAGAATATTATTTGTCTGATGTAATTGAGCTAACGTATAATGGATGGTCTCTTCGGCCATACTCAGATTCTGATTCCCATACAGCGGGTTGCCGCTCACAAACAGGGTGAACTGGTCCTGGTCTTGCTGAATTTGGATTCGGCCGTAACGAGATTCTCTGTAATAAACCAGCTCACCTTCCGAAGGGTCGAGAGATGTGGGTTCCAAAAAAATACCGACAACCAGAATGGCAATCGTCACACCCGTCCCCAAATAAACCGCCGGATGTCGCCGGGAAGAGACACCAAACAGGAGATAGGTTGACAGCAGCAGCGGTAAATTGGCTAAACATGCGGCCTGTAAAGGGGTCACCAGAAAAACGAGGGCAAAGGAAAACAAGGCGCCCCCGGACACATCGCCGAGATTATCAATGATATATATACGGGTACCTGGATAATCCGGATTTTCGGTTCTTATGACAAAAAGGCTGTAGGGAAGGACAAAACCCAGCACCAGGCAATAGGGTGCAATGGTCAAAAAGGTAAAGGTTAGGGTAGGATAAAATCCCACCGAGGCCCCGTGAATAAAAAAAACATCACGAAACTGGCGAATGACCAAAATTTGTACAGCAGGAAGACCTGTCAGAATAAGGGAGAGCCATCCCAGCCGGTTGACGGTGGCCCTCCAGAAGTGCTTTGTGACCCATCGGGCCAGGAGAGTACCGATTCCGCCAAGGATCAGCCAGTTAAAAAGAATCAGGGCAATGACGAACTCATTGCCCTGGAATTGTGCTAAAAATTCACGAATGATCAATAACTGAGTCACTACAGAGGAAATCCCCGTAGCAATGACCACCCGTGTTATGGCACGTTCACTTTTCCTCTTCAAAATATTGAACCTGATATGTCAAAATGTCAAGCCGGCTTTTCTTCCAGTCATCGGCAGGCAGCCCGGCTTTCATGCAAAGATGCGAAAGAAACTGATCCGGCCGGGGTAATTGCTCCCAGACCTGGGGCAAAAAAGTGGCGCTTGACGTCCCCTTGCTCAGGATAACACCGTCCACATGGACCCGCAGTTTGGAAAGCAAATCTTTGCTGTCTCCATATTCCAGGCGCTGCGGTTCGGTGAGGATGCTGACTTCAATATCCACCCGATCGAGTTCATTCGCTTTCAAAGCGGGGAAACGAGGATCGTGGAAAGCGGCATTCACGGCGTTGCGCTTTATTCCGGCCAGGATCGATTCGGTGGCATCCAGGTTGCCGATACAACCGCGCAACTGTTTGTTAATGGTAAGGGTTACAAAGGTGCCCCTATGATCCTGAAAGGCGATGTCAGCCATGGCATCGGGATCAACGGTGATCGGTTTTTTCCCTAGCCTTTCCGCAATGGTCTTCCTTGCCAGCTTCACCAGTGTTTGCCCCTGATGTGGTTTCAAAGGCTGAGAGGAATCACTATGGTTTTGCATGGATGAACCTCCAAAAAAAGCGATGGCCGCATAGCCGACAACCCGTGAGCGATCTCCTGTGGTGTCTCCGCTGTTTGAATAGTGGAGAAGAATCGGTTGCCATCCGTGTCGGCGGGCCATATTTATCGCAACCAGAATCGGTATTCTGCCGCAGGCTGCATTTTCACGTGTCAGCAGTTTTCCGGCGTTAAGGTTTAATATCATCTTGATGGTTTCCTGATCTCTGGCAACGGCCTCTTGATACGAAAGATAGTGGGACAAATCCGAACTGACCACCAGAAGTGTATTTTGATCTATCAAAGGGTCGAGCGCCGCGGAAACCCGGTCCGCAAGATCACTTTCATGACCCAGGACAATGGGTATGAGTTGGAATTTTTTTAGAAAATATTGAAGAAACGGGAGAACCACTTCCACGGAATGCTCCAGCCGGTCGGAAGCCGGAATGGCTTGAAACAGGTATGTATTACGCCGCAGCATTGCCGCATCTTTATTCAGCGGAATCCGTCCCAGAGGCGTTTCATAGGCGGCCACATCGCTGATGGCGCCGCCGGTGAATCCCACCCGATGATCCGGTGCCATAACGATGACTCTTCTGAATTGATTTTCTCTTAATACCAATGAGATATGGGCCGCTGTCACCCCTGAATAAATATAACCGGCATGGGGCATTATGAGGGCTTTTAGTGACGTATGGAGAGGGTGTTGAACCGGTGTCTGCGTCACCCTGCCGGCGAGTTGTTCGATCATGGACGTCAATTCGGACCGTGTTTTAGGATAAAAACTGCCGGCATAAACCGGTTTGCGGATATTATCGGCAGTGGCTATGCCAACCCGAAAGAGGATTGCTGGAAAAAGTGCAAGTAGAATGGTAAAAAATAAATGGAAAATACACTTCATGTCCGGATATGATATTTTATAATTGTTAGCGAGTAATGTCGATGAACTCGTCGAAAATCAAAAAACGGCTTTTTACGAGCGTTTTAAGTTTTAGGTGTTATGTTTTAAGTGTCTAATAAAACGATTCAATATATCTGCCTAAAACCTAAATCTTAAAACCTAAAACCGATGAATTCGATTTTTTGCGAAGCCGTAAATGTTGATGAATTTATAAAATACAATGGGGACGAAGCGGTGTCAAACAAAA
>JAFDHQ010000017.1 GCA_019308685.1 Deltaproteobacteria bacterium | reverse complement strand
CTCTTTTTTCGGCTCAAATAACAAAAATTCCAGACCGGCATCATGACCGGATCGGGAAATGCTTGACAGCAAAGAAGGTATTTCTTTTTTTTCGGGGAGTTTTTTCACGGCCACTTTAAAATCCGTTTCTGCCTTTTTGAATTTGTCCTGTAAATGCTTAAGCTCTTTTGCCTTTGCTTTTGCCTTGACAAGTTTTGTTTCCAGAGTTTCATGTTCGGATTTTAATTGGTCTATTTTTTTTACTTTCGGCTGATAAAAAAAATAGAAAAAAGGCCCCACAAGTATCAAAAAAATCCCAAAACATATCAAAATCCGATATAGTTTTGGAAGCTTCCCGATTTTATCAGTCTTTTCTAATAAAAAATTCTTTAATTTCGAAATATCGATCTTCTTCATTTTTTTTTGCACTGCCCGGAGCAATTTTTATTTTTGACTTTTCGATTGATTCAAGGGAATCTTACTGCAAGTATTATTTTTTTTTGTTCAAGCCTTTTCAGGTTTACATTTTTATAAAGTTTTGAATTTTCTAAACGGGTCATAAAATCAGCTACGGTTTTATTATCCATGGCAATACCTTTGATGTCGATATTGTCCCCTTTTGCCTGGAAATCAATGAACCATAATCGCTTACCATGCTTGTTATCATTATCTGACAATGTATCCGATCTGGAATTTGACGTGTTCTCAACAACCATCTTGGTCATGTTATCAAGCAAAAAGAAGGCATCTTTTCGTTTTTTCTCAAGATTTTTGATCACTTTCGTCTTTTTCTCTAAATTGCCTAACTCTTTTTTTATTCTATCAACTTCCTTTGCTTGGCTTTCAATTTTGGCCAATTTTTTTTTCTTGTTTGCTATCTTTGTATTTAAACCATCGATTCTTTTTTGCAAAGTTATATTATAACCGACCAAGATGACAACAACAACTAGAAAAGATAAGAAAAATATACTCATCTGTTTACGAATGTTTTCTTTTTCACGTATTTCTCGATAAGGTATCAGATTTATTCGTATCATTTGTCACCAATTTTTCTTAATGCAAGACCCATACATATCGCAGCCTGGGGAGCCATCTGTTCAAGATAAGAAGAATCAAAACGGTCACTGTCGATGGATAAGTTTTGAAAAGGATTTATAATTTCGACGTCGCTTGAGGTTTCCACAGCCAAGAGTTGTCGAAACTCCTCAATGTTGGCCCCACCGCCGCTAAGAATAATCTTTGTTATTTGATCTTCGGGGAATGTCGAGTAAAAGAAATCGAGAGCGCGTTTTATTTCAGTACACCAGTCGGTTATCACTGATGAAACAATGCTATTCAGATCTTCGTGGGGAATAATGTCTGTTTTCTCGCCAAGCTTAATCTCTTCGGCTTCCGTTAAAGAACATTCTACAAGGGAAGCAATTTTTTCGTATATCTGTCCGCATCCCAGCGAAACATCGCGCATGAATACAGAAGTGTTATCTTTCAGGATGTTCAATGATGTCTTGCTGGCTCCAATATCAATAAGGGCTATATTTTCATCTCCTGTATCATAATTAAATTCAAAAATATTTTGGAGGGCAAACGCATCAACATCTATTATGCAGGTATTAAGTCCGGTCATTCGGACCAGATTGATATATTCGTTAACCATTTCCTTTTTGGCCGCAACCAGAAGAACACTCATTTGATTTGGGTTGTGTTCGCTTTCCCCGAGTATTTGAAAATCTAGATTAACATCGCTTATATCAAACGGAATGTACTGTTCCGCTTCAAAATGGATCGATCCCTGTAGCTCTTCTTCGCTCATATTCTGAACATTGATCTTTTTGACAATTACCGAGTACCCTCCAATGGAGATGGCTACATTTTTTTCTTTGAGCTTCGATTCCTTGAAGATTTTACGGATAGATTCAGAAACAGTTTCAGGATCTTTAACAGCACCCTCTTCGATGAGTCCCGGTTCAATATCAATCGTGTGGAAACTTTTTAAGATATGCTTTGTTTTTTTATCAACTATTTCGGAAATCTTTATAGTTCTTGAACCGATATCAAGGCCGATAAGATGAGTTTTTTTTCCAAAAATCATGATATACTATTCATCACCAAATATTTTGTTTTTGTCAGAAAGGCTGAAACCAAGCGCCAGAATGATTTTTCGTTGAGTTTCCAAGCGGCAAGGCATGCCTTTTTCTATGCGTGCAATCGTAATGGGAGACACCTTTGCCTTCCTGGCAAGTTCGGTTTTGCTCATCAGTAAAGACTCTCTAATTTTCTTTACAGAATTACCTTTCATTCAATACCCTAATAAAATAAAGAATAATAGTTAAATTTGTAATATCGGTAAAAAGTATAATTTTAATTAATAAATTTTGATTTTAAAGCAATGTTACCTTAAATTATAACTAATTTCAAGAACTTTTATATATAATTATAGTTAAATTTAAATTAATTGCTTTATTTTGTGGTTTGCTTAATTAAATGACTATATATAGTATGATATAAGTAGGTCAAAATATATAAAATATAACAATTCTATCAAAACATATGGTTAGGCACCCCAGGGCAAACGCATTTGAATCCCAATACAGGGAGAACGCTCCACGACGGCGTGTATCTTTTTCCAGCCGGCTGAAACTTGTGCTTAAGCACCCGTGAGCCCGAGCCGCACCGAAATCAAATGCGTTTACCCTGTTGGGCACCCAATAATTGACGGGCGCACTTCTTATATTGTCAATGGTAATAAAGCATTACCTTGACTTTCATGATCAGGTTCCATATATGATAAATTCGTAAAAGGCCAAAAAACGACCTTTTACGAATTTATCAAACATATGAGTTCCGAAAAATTTACTTTATCTATGGACACCCACTCATCAGAAGAAAAAGTCAAGCCGTTTAGACTGGTAAAATACTTTACGTTTACAAGCCTTACGGTAATATTTATTGGAACATTGCTCCTCTCTTTACTCAACACGCACCTGGCAAGGACCATGCAGCAAAAAAAAAGTGAAGATTACGCCAAGCTTCTCATAGAAAATCTGAACCATCAAGTCTTTTTGCAGTTCATAATTCCCGTTGCACTGAAATTTGGAAAGATTCAGCTCAGTGACAAAAAACAGTTTGAACGCATGGACAAAGTCGTCAGAAGTACACTTCACAGCTTCAAGATCGATATGGTAAACATTTACGATATAAATAATACCATTTCTTATAGCTTTGATTCATCGGTGATCGGCAAAAAAAATGCCGGAGGTAAAGGCTATCAGGATGCTCTTTCAGGCAAGTCCACTTCAAAACTTTTTCAAAAGGGCAATTGGTTCGAGATATTTCTGGGATATTCCCCTCACAGCAAATTAATTACTTTTGCACCACTTCGCGCGGAGCGGCCACTTTCACGTATATCCGGTCCGGTACTCGGTGTTGTTGAAATCGTACAGGACTTAGCAGAAGATTATAAAGCGATTTTTATTTTCCAGATAAGAATTATTAGTACTTGCACCGTGGTCATGGGCGCTCTTTTTTTAGTGCTTCTATATGTTGTCAAGAGGGGCGAAGCTATCATTGAAAAGCGCGCTTTGGAAAGAATACGCCTGAAAGAACAGTTAAGTCGTGCAGAACATTTATCTTCTCTGGGTGAAATGGTGGCGGGAATCTCTCATGAAATCCGTAACCCGCTGGGTATTATTATGAGTTCCTCCGAACTGCTAAAGAAAAAGATGGCCGACTACGATCCTTCAAATCAGATCCCAAATATAATCATTGAAGAATCTTCCCGATTAAATCATATCATAACAGACTTTTTGAATTTTGCGAAACCCAAAGCCCCAAATTTGACATTGTGCAACATCGAGGATATTATTGATAAAAACATAACCTTCCTGGAATCACAGATAAAAGAGGAAGGATATACTATCGATAAACATTATGATAATAATCTTCCGGAAATAACAGCCGATCCTGATATGCTGTATCAGGCATTCCTTAATATTTTAATCAATGCCATGCAGGCCATGCCGCAACGTGGGAAAATCAGTGTAAATATCTGTTCAAGTGATAATGTCGTGGAAATATTTTTTGAAGATCAGGGGGAAGGTATCGCAGAAGATATTTTAGAAAAGATATGGGATCCTTTTTTCACGACCAAGTCAAAAGGGACCGGCCTGGGCCTGGGTATTGTAAAAAATATTGTCGAATCTCACGGTGGAAGCGTCAAGATTAGCAACCGATCGGTATCCGGTGCCAGAGTGACCGTAACATTACCCGTAGAGCAGGGAGGTTAGTCATGGAGACGGTCCTGATCGTAGATGATGAAAAAAATTATCCGCTTATATTAGGCGCAGTTCTCGAAGAAGAAGGTTTTGAAACCTTCGCGGCCAACAGTGGCGCTGAAGCACTTGAAATACTGAAAAACAGCGACGTTGACCTGGTACTTACAGATATGAAAATGCCTTCAATGGACGGTATGGAACTTTTGGAGAAAATCAAGGCCAAAGATGAGGAGCTTCCGGTCATTATGATGACGGCTCACGGTACGGTGGATAAGGCCGTGGAAGCTATGCAGAAAGGCGCCTACAGCTACATCCTCAAACCTTTCGACAACGACAGGTTGATTCTTTATGTGAACAAGGCCATTTCTATGTATCGGGTCATCAAAGAAAACCGGCGGTTGAGAAGTGCTGCGGAATTGCAATATAGTTTCGGGAATATCATCGGAAAAAGCAAAGTGATGCAGGATGTTTTCGATACTATCCGAAAAGTCGCGCCCACCACAGCTACGGTTTTGATTGAAGGTGGAAGCGGCACCGGAAAGGAACTGGTCGCAAAATCCATTCATTTTAACAGTCTGCGGCGAGATAAGCCCTTTATTGCTGTGAACTGCAGCGCACTTGCCGAATCCCTCCTTGAAAGCGAACTTTTTGGCCATGAAAAAGGAGCGTTCACCGGTGCCGTGGCCATGAAGAAAGGCCGTTTTGAGTTGGCCGACCGCGGAACCCTGTTTCTTGATGAAATAAGCGAGCTTTCGCAAAGCCTTCAGGTAAAACTGTTACGGATTCTTCAGGAAAAAGCTTTCGAAAGGGTTGGCGGCGTTAGACCGATTTCGGTTGATATTCGTATAATTGCCGCTACAAACAAAATTCTCAAAGAAGAGATGGAACTGGGACGATTCAGAGAGGACCTGTATTATCGGTTAAATGTGGTCCATATTGTCCTCCCCCTTTTAAGGGAGCGCCAAGAGGATATTCTCCTGCTTGTGGACCACTTTATACATAAATATGGAGATGAACGAAAATCTTCAGATCCTGTAACCGGTCTTGATCAGGAGGTCGAACGTCTTTTTTACGATTACAGTTGGCCCGGAAATATTCGTGAACTGGAAAATGTCATTGAACGGGCAATGATCATGTGCCCTGGCGAAGTTATTAGGCTGTCTGACCTTCCAAAAGATTTTAAGGGCGATGTTAAAGAAGCCCAGTTTCTTGACAGTATACCAATTGATGCAAAATTATACGAAACCGTTACATCAATAGAAAAAATGATGATTAAAAGGGCTTTGAAACTGACAAATAATGTTCAATCAAAAGCTGCCGAACTCCTTGGAATCGGGAAGAGCGGATTTAATAAAAAAATAAATAAATATCGAATTTATTAGCTCGACGTTATTAAGTTCTCAAATACTGAAGGACAAATTCCCCCTTTTTCCCCCTTTATTTCATTAATAATGGACAGAATACACCTTGGGTTTCCATTTGGAAACCATTCGGTATCCAAACGGAAACCTTTTTTGGTTCATACTTGGGTTTACTTGGATGTTTTTTTATGGGTTGGATGTTTAACTTATTTTAACTTATTGAAAATTCATACGATATGGCATTTTATAGATTATATTTATTTTTTTAAAAATATGGCAAGCAAATTGCATAATTAATTTTCAACCTAATAATTTCTTCATCTGTTTTCTTCCTTAATGACTAATTGGAAATGTTCCGATTAGTCATTTTTTTTTTGAAATGCGTTTAGAAGTGGCTTTAAAACCTTCAATCAGGTTCAAAGTCAAGGCGGATTGAGGGATTCAAACGCAGGAATATATATAATATTTCGAGTGTTGAATCCCTCGGTCCAACACAGAAATTGGGCCTGAGGGGAGGTTTTGAAGCCACTTCTACCCTGTTACTCTTTCCTTTATAATCTCAACATACATGGAGCCGGGATGATCGGATAAAATTCTCTTAAAGGCGGTTATGCTCTTATCATGATCGCCCATGGCGGCATAAAGCTCTCCCAGGTTGAAAAGAGCCTCATCTTTGATGGTATAATCCGGAACTGAAGCAATGGTTTCAAAATACCCGGCTGCGGTTTTAAAATCTTTTTTTGCTTTATAAGAGTAACCCAGTCCGTTTAAAATTAAGTTTTTAATAAACGTTTCGTCATTAAAATTTATTAGTGATTTTTTGTAAAACTCTATTGCCTTGTCATATTTTTTGGCGGTGTAGCACATATTCGCATAAATAAAACTTGCCAGTTTGCTCCCGTCTCTTTCTGAATATCTATCCATAATAAGCTGCCAATCATTTTCCACATCAAGAAAGGCTTTTTCCGGAGTGCTGGTTTTCAATTTTGTCTGGTAGGTGATGATTCCCTGCTGAAGCAGAGCAAAGGCTTTATCTTCGGATTTTTTTATAAAATATACCATCCCGACAATAATGATAATAATGAAAACCATCACCCCCAAAGCACTTGAAAAAATCAGCTTATATTCAGAGATAAATTCAAATAATTTTGCCCAAAAGCTTATAAACTCATCGGGTTCATTCAAGTCTCTTTTCCGGGATCGGGACACCCTTTTTTTCGCCATGATTCCTCCAATATTTTATTATTCTCTGCCATCCTTGTTCCGGGATGTTTGCTCCGACGACCTGACATACTTCATAACCACATGCCGACCCGAGGTTACCGCATTGTTCAAGGCTATAGCCGTTAACCAGTCCAAACAAAAAACCCGACGCCCATAGGTCTCCGGCTCCTGTGGTATCAACAGCAGTGTCGAGTGCCATGGGATCAATCTTTATAATTTTGCCGGCATGGGCAATGTAACTTCCCCGTTCTCCCACTTTAAGTGCTGCAATCAGCGTGTGTTTCGAAAGAGAGCCAGCCGCTTTTATTTCATTCGAGTATCCTGTAAATGCCAGTGCTTCATCCTCATTGGCAAGCAAAATATCAACAAAATCTTTTACAATTTTTTCAAGAAGAACTTTAGACTCCTCAACAACCGTAAAACTGGCAAGGTCTAAAGATACCAGTGCTCCAGCCTCTTTCGCGGCATTTAAGGCGGCGAGTATCAGATCCTCGTTAAAAAGAAGATACCCTTCAATATGTACAATTGCCGCATTTTCAAAGCATTTTTTCGTGATTTCTTGGGGTTGTGTTTCTGAAGACGCACCCAGGAATGTAAACATGGAACGCTGTGCATCGTGTGTGATAATGGAAAGGACTCTTCCGGTGAATGAAGATGATGTAAAAAGCACGGGATCGACATTGTTTTTTCTTAAATTTGTTTCAAAAAACTCTCCTATTTTACCTTTGCCTCTTTTTCCGACAAAGCGGGCATGTCCACCGAGTTTTCCAATACCTATAACCGTGTTGCAGGCAGACCCCCCCGGAACCATCGTCGGTTTTTTGGATGCTTGTGACACTGTCAGCTCTATGAACTCTTTGTCAACATATTTCATCCCACCCTTTATCGCACCGGTTTTCTGCAAAAATTCATCGCTTTCACGGGCAAGTATATCCACAAGAGCCGATCCAACTCCCACAACTAACTTTCTTTGCTTTAATTTGTGACCGGTAAACATTATCTTATCTTTTGTATTAAGTCATACAATCGCTTCGCGATTCTATATAACGCGGCTTCGCCGCTTGAAAAAAGAAAATTCCTATACTATCAAGTTAGCCGTCTTACCAGACCAGAGACTTATGGATCCACCCCTTGTCTCCATCAGCATGCTGCCCGTAAATCCAGCTCCCTTTGCGTTTGATAACCATAAACGGAATTCCCTTTTCAACCGTGAATAAGATCGCAAAACCGGTGCCCGGACCCGATCGAATATTGCAATCTTCTTTTTTCGTAATTATCGATGGAATATTACGGACAAGGGGTTTATAAATCCACCCCTCATCTCCCTCAAAATCTCGAAAATGATACCATTGACCCGACTTTTTTATCACATTCAGGGGATGGTATTTTTCGATTTCCCATAAGATGTCGTAATTTTTTCCGGGTCCGGAACGAACATTGGCCACTGAAACCGCAACGGCCAATCGTTCAGCCCAAGCCGCGCTGCTGAATAACAACAGCAGAATCGTTATCATCAACGCACAATGTTTCATTTTTAAAGATAAAACCCTTGCCGATTTTATTAAGATTGTCTCTTTACATTCAATAACTGAACGATCATTGAACCAAAAGTCAACGGAATTCTTCATTAAAAATCCGGGACACACCGGCTACAGAAACATAAACCTGCGTTTTCGGCGGTCCAGTCGGTCAACCCCTTCTTCCCTTGCCGCCTGCAAGGCCGTTTTATAATCCTTTTGTGAAAGGTAATCAGAAAGTTCCTTTATTTCTGCGGCTCTGCCGCAGGGCCTGTACTGGGGCATTATATTTACATAAGTGTTGGATGAAATTTTTTTTGCAATAAATCTCATTATTTCGCGTGTTCCTGCAAGTCCATGGGGTAGCACAAGGTGTCGTACCAAGAGCCCCCGCCGGGCAATACCCGATTCATCGGTAATAAGGTCACCGACCTGCCGGTGCATCTCAACAAGCGCTTTTCGGGCGACCTCCGGGTAATCTTCGGCGTCGCAAACGGTCTTTGAAATTTCAGAATCCCAAAATTTGAAATCCGGCATATAGATATCAAATACCCCTTCAAGCAGTTTCAGGGTTTCAACACGGTCATACCCCCCTGTGTTATAAACCAGGGGAACCGAAAGACCGCGATCGACGGCTATTTCAACAGCGGTAAGGATTTGGGGCACAACATGGGATGGGGTAACGAAATTAATGTTGTGGCATCTTGCATTTTGTAGATGGAGCATCATACCGGCAAGGTTTTCATTGGATGTCTGTTCACCATGACCCAGGTGGCTGATATCGTAATTCTGGCAGAAGATGCACAACAGATTGCAGTGGGTAAAAAAAATGGTTCCGGATCCATGGGTGCCCACCAGAGGGTCCTCTTCTCCAAAATGAGCATTAAAGCTTGAAACATATGCTTTTTCACCGGTTTTGCATATACCGGTTTCACCGGATAGGCGATTTACCTTGCATTTTCGGGGGCAAAGGGTGCAGGAGTTCAAAATTTTATACGCTTTTTCAATCTTTTCCGAAAGCAATCCCTTTTTAAAAGTTTCAATATAGGCGGGTTTAAAAATCGGCATGTTAAGCTCCTAGAAATGTTCCCCCCTGATATATGCAAAAAGCAACTATCCACGCAAGGGATGTACTGTAAACAACGCTGAAAATCATCCATTTATAGGAACCGGTTTCACGTCTGATGGCAGCGACGGTTGCAAGACACGGCATATATAAAAGCACAAAAGCCATCATTGCAAGAGCCCCCAGAGGTGTCATGCCGGAGGATAACAGTGCATTTTGGAGTGCTGCCGAATCTTCTGTTTGATCCGTAGCATAAAGAATTCCCATGGTACTTACAACAATTTCTTTGGCAACAAAACCGGTAAGAAGAGCGATACTGCCACGCCAGTCGATACCGATGGGTGCAAACACGGGTGCGAGCAATTTCCCAATACCGCCCATAAAAGATTTTTCCGCTTTTTCAGCCTTCTTTGCTTTTATGAGCTCTGCAATCGCAACGTCTCGTTTTTTTGCGAGCAGCTTTTTGTCAGATTCGTGGGCGGTTTCAATTTCGGCGTTATAAGATGCCTTGACCGCTGAAATTTCCGAGTTATAGTCCGATGAATATGATATGTTATGAGGAAATGCCGACAGAATCCATACCACAACCGAACCCACAAGGATAACGCCACCCATCTTTTTTAAAAAGATCTTGCTTCGATCCCACATATGAATCAGCAGGCTTTTGGCCATCGGGGCTCTGTAGGGCGGGAGTTCCATGACAAACGGTGCGTCAGCGCCTCTTAAAAGGGTGGATCGGAAAAGTCGGCCGGTGACAATGGAGAGTATAATCCCCGACAGGTATATGCCGAAGATAACGCTCCCGGCCCTGGCACCGAAGAATGCGCCCGCAAGTACAATATAGACCGGCAGTTTTGCCGAGCATGACATAAAAGGGGTAATCAGGATAGTGAGTATGCGGTCTTTTTCACTTTCAAGGGTGCGGGAGGCCATAATGGCCGGAACATTGCACCCGAAACCCATCAACATGGGTATAAAAGATTTTCCGTGAAGTCCGATAAGGTGCATGATCTTGTCCATCAGAAAAGCCGCTCTGGACATGTAGCCGGTATCTTCAAAAATGGCGATACAGAAAAAAAGAATTAAAATATTAGGAAGAAAGATGGCAACGCTCCCCACTCCAGCGATGACGCCGTCCAAAAGGAAATCCTTAAAAAGATTATTCGGGAGAACATGGGCTAAAGATTTTGAAAAAAGGTTAACCCCCATGTCGATCCACTCCATGGGATAGGCGCCCAGTGAAAACGTTAACTGGAACATGGCCCAGATAAAAAAAATAAAGATGGGAAAGCCGACAAATCGGTTTGTAAGAACCAGGTCAATGTTGCGTGAAATATCGACCCGCTGTTTTGTAGAGGTTGTCAGGACTTCTTTGATAATTCCGGCGATAAATCCGTAACGCTCATCCGTCATTACAATTTCCGGATTATCATCGAAACGGTCCACGAGAAAGTCCCGGTGTGTCCGGGCTTCCTGAAGAATCTCCCGGCTGTTTTCTCCGGCCTTGTTGAGAACACGGTTCTTTACAATTTTGTCATCTTCTAAAAGTTTTATGGCTGTCCATCGGAGGTTGTAAGGAATTGGCCCTTCCGTCCAGTTTTCGAGAAAGGACTTTAGACTGGAAATCGAATTTTCAATATCTTTGCTATATTTGACTCTCCGTTTTTTAGGGATCTCATAACTCGATTCTGCAAGTTCTATGGCTTTTTCCAGAAGTGTATCAATGCCCTGGTTTTTGTTTCCGACGGTAAAAACTACAGGTAAATCGAGAAGTTCAGAAAGCTTTTTACCGTCAATTTTGAATCCCCGTGATCGGGCAACGTCTGCCATGTTTAGAGCGAACAAAACCTTGCAATCGATCTCTCTGAATTGGGTTGCAAGATAAAGGCTTCGTTCCAGGTTGGATGCGTCGATGATATCGATCACAACATCCGGACGTTCTTCCAGAACAAAGTCACGGGCAATAATTTCTTCTATGGTAAAGGGGGTTAAACTATAGGTTCCGGGAAGATCAATAATTTTTAAATCATATCCGAATTTTTTGACATTACCTTCTTTTTTTTCAACAGTCACCCCCGGCCAGTTTCCCACCTTCTGCCGGGTGCCGGTCATATTATTAAATATTGTGGTTTTGCCTGAATTAGGATTGCCTGCCAGGGCTATTGAAAGGCGTTTTGGATTCATTATGGATTATCTGAATTCGATATTTTTTCAAAATTAATACGTCTATTTTACATTATCAACAGTAATTTGTGCAGCTTCTTCAACCCGAAGTGATACATGATACCCCTTTACAATTAACTCTATAGGATCTTTCAGGGGTGCATATTTTTCAATATAGACCTCGGAACCCTTAAGGAGCCCCATTTCGAGTATCCTTCTACGCAGAGCCCCGTTACCTCCGATATGAACGATTCTTGCGGTCTGGTTTTCTTTTATATCGCTTAATAACATGAATAAATCTCCCCGTTTAGCTTCTAATAAGCTCCACCAGTATCTTCTTTGCCAGCCCACGCCCAAGAGCGTACCGGTTGTAATCTGTGGCAACCACCAATTGTCCTCTGTCCAGATTGGTAACCACCTCTATCTTGTCTCCAATTCTCAAACCCATGGATAATAGACGCATGCGTGCCGTCGCACCTCCGATAAAATCTTTGATTTCAAACCGTTCACCCTGTTTGGCATTGACAAGCGTCATGAGTTGTTCGCGATTTTTAAGGCATTTGGAACAGATACCGTAGATTTCCATTTTGTGACGAAGCATGTGGAAATTATAGTCCGCAGCAATCTGAATCTGCAAGTTTTCAAGCGCTTCGTTCTCAAACTCAAAAATATTTTTGCATTTTGTACAGACCATATGATCATGATGTTGACCCAAATGTCTGTGTTCATAGCGCACTTGTCCATTATTGAAGCTCATTTTTTGTGCAAAACCAAAACGGCACATAAGCTTCAACGTGTCCCGGACAAAATCAGGATTTAATTCATATCCATTTTCATTAAGAAGCTGAACAAGTTCGGTAACGGTAACGTGTTGCTCGGTCTGAAGAAAAACTTCCAGGATATTGAATCTATCTTCGAAATGATCAATATCTTCTTGTTTAAAAAGCTTTTCGAATTGTTCTTTTTCTTTTTTATGAACTCGTTTCATATGGATTCCTTGCTCAAATAAATTCCGAGTAAAAGAAAATTACGAGTCAATAACGCGTAATTTAAAATAGTAATGCTTGATCAATGTATTGTCAATAAAGCAACTTCCCGGAAATGAAACAAATATCGTAACCATTCACGGTTTAAATGTTCAGGGTAGGTCGCCCTGGGATTTTCTCGTGGCCCTTGGCCCAGATAAACCGGCCTCCGGCTCGGAGATCCTACGGCTCGTATAGAAAAAAAATAACAAATCGCAACTCATTGACCCCGTTACCTATTGAAATTTGCAATTTACTCTGTTTCCATCCAGAAATGGTAGATTTTGGTTTCCGGCAAGGCCCGAGCGAGTTTTCAACTACAGGCATAGCGCGCTATTTCGAGGATTGAAAACGAGCGAGAACGCCGCCGGAGGCCGAAAGATGCCATTTCTGAATGGAAACGGGTTAATGTCTGGTCAGACTTCCATAAATCCGTAACAGTTTGTCGGGCAGTTCGCGGACGTCAGATATCACATTGTGATGAACGTTTCCATAAAGATCATCCAGCTTGGGATCTCCTGCAAAATTAACGGTTATGGCATGAGTATATATGTTTTTCGAACGCGCCTCGAACATGGCTTTTCGTGTATCTTCAATTGCATAATTTTGCTTGTAATCAACATCGTTGGGGAATCCGTCACCTAAAATAATCAATAAACGGACTTTTGAAGAAATCTCTTTAAGTTCACGGGTCGCGTGGCGGATGGCGGCCCCCATCCGGGTGCTCCGTTGAGGCGTCATGGCATTAATACGCCGCTTGACAGTATCATCCATATTTTCATCGAGATCTTTTATGCGAAAGTAATCCACTCCCAAGCGTCCGGTTCCGGAAAAACCTGCGATGGCAAAGGCATCTCCCACAACTTCCAGCGCTTCGCAAAAAAGTACGATAGCTTCCTTCTCGACATCCAGAACGGTCGCATGTGAACCCAAAACAGCGTTTGCTGTTGAACGTGATAGATCGACAAGCAGGAGCACGGCAACATCCCGGGTCTGTTTGATGTGTTTGATATACAGCCTGTCCGATGGAATTTTTCCCGCCTTTTTATCTATGGCAAAGTCTAACAGAGCCCGATAATCGAACTCATCTCCTTCCGTCCATTGCCTTAATCTTTTAAGACCCTCGGGCTTCAACAGTTCAAAAGCATAGCGTATCCTTTTTACCAGCCCCTTGTGATGTTTCAATGTTAACTTATAGAAATCGCTCTCTTTTTCGGTTAAAGATTTGTCGAGCACTCTCACATGAGAATGCAGGTAATCCTGTAAGTTGCAGTCCCATTCTTTGTGCCAGGTAACAGTGCCGGAAAAATCTTCTTTCTGAAGCACGGCAGTGTCCTGAGTGCCGAGAAGCTTGGACAGATCCAGCCAGGACAAATCTATGGAAACTTTTTGTTGAGGTAACATATGAGGCCTGTAGTTTTCCCGAAAACATAATATAATTTCTTTCAGGTCCTGATGGGAAACCATCCCGTTGTTTTCTATCAGGTGCTTTTTAATATCCGATGTATAGACTTCAAACCCCTTTTCCACGAGTTGAACCTTTAAGATCCTGGCCAAACGCTCATATTTTCGATTCGCCCGGAAAAAAAGATCCGGTCTTAATGTACGGCCAAAGGGTGTTTGCATGGGCTTATAAAATCCCTTAAGTTCTTTTTTATCATATGACGTCTGGTTCAAAAGTCTTTCCATTTCCGGATATATTCTGACAACAAGTTCCGCGCAGAACTCAACCGTAGAGTTTTTATTTATTCCTGTCTCAAAAAAATCCTTTAACTGTTTGATATGAATATATATTTTGGCATCCATACCAAAATATTCTTTTTCTGAAATACCCAGGGCAATCCACAGATACAAAATAAAGACGATGTCAACCGGCTTATGGTTTTTAATCATCCGTTCGGCTTCTCGTTGAAGCACGGGAAGGGTCTGCCTGACCAGGCCCGGATACTGACGGTGCAACATGAATCGGATACGGCCGTGTTCGAAGATTGTGAACAAATCCGCTGCCAGCGCCGTGACCGGAAAATACGAGAAAAAACGCTCCAGATCAGATAGATCTTCCCCGTTTTGGATGACATCGAATTTAAAATCATAATCTTTTAATTCCGGGATGTCCCGGCATTTTTCCATGGCTTTTTCAAGATCAAAATCGAAGGTGCCAAACTCATAATGTCCTGCTTCAAGTCTTGCAAGGCATTTATATAGGGTTATGTTTTCGGCTTTTTGGGAAAAATGACTGATTTCATCAGGAAGGTATATGAACTTCCCGTCTGAACAGACAAAAATAATTTTATGGAAATCTGTTAGTAATGAATCCGGGAGTAAAGAAAGCGGCTGCACTGAAACTGCAAGACCGGTTCTGGCCATAAGATAACGGTTTAACTGCTGCCGAACCCGGGAAATATGAATGGTTACCTGCATATCGGCAAATGTATCGATCCCGAGTTTGGATTCCAGTGAAAGAAATTTTTTTGTAAGTTTTGGGTTGCGGTTTAATTTTTCGAGGCCCACTGAAACAAAACAGCTTAAAGCCTCTTTGGAAAGCAAATCCAGTCCTTTTTCAAGGCCGTCCAGAAAGGAATCGGCCAGATGAAAATCAGCCTTTATCACGCGTCCAAGCTGCTCTGTCTGCCAGGCTCGCCTTGAAGGAGAAAAGGAAAGCACGGCACCGGGCAGAATATGAGCAAAATGCTGACTCTGGACATAAGACATCTCCTGGGAAAAGGTATCGCCAAGCAAATCAAGGGTTGCGGATGCGGCTTCAATGTGGTTCCCGTTTAATAATTCCGACAGAACCTTAAGCGGATCTTTTAGGGTATATGTTCCCTTGTTCAGCATAATCTCAAGGGTTTGCAAAAAGCGCCTTAAAAAAACTTTGTCCCCGTATTTTATTACCGGCACAAGATGTTCGGCCATAATCCGCCCCAGAGTCGGACCGTTGCGCCCAAAGCTGCGGACCAGATCCCGGTAGCGATAAATTTTTTTAAGATCAACATCTCCAATCAGATCCGTATAACCGGTTGCTATGGCTCGACCGAAAGAAATCTCCCGGACTAACCCCCACAACGTCTCTTCAACCAGCAATGTAATGCTCTGGTTTGAAACCGGACAGTCTTTCTGATCCAAGGCGGCAGTGACCGTCTTTGCCAGGTCCGGATCGGCAATAGCGAGCTGTTTAAATGGATCTTCTTTGTGCATTGTTTCTTTAGCAACGTTTTTCTGATATCTTATTTGGCCTTTGATACCAGCAAAGCGGTTTTTTATGGGGGCGTTTTTTAAAGGTCTTGACACGGAAAAAAGGTTCTCTCCCGCTTACTCGGTCATGGATTCCTTTAATTCAAACAGATTTCCGTCATAATCCTCGATAAAAATTATCAGATAATCTCCCTTGGAAAACCGTTTGACAGTCAGCCTCGCTTCATCACACTTTTCTACAAAGGATTTCCTGTCTTGGACTTCCAGACAGATGTGTTGATACGGCGTCTTCATTTTAGGAACAGAGGCGGTAACAAAGACCTCAATCCTAAAGTCCTGGTTTCCATATAGGATCATTTCACATTCTTGAGATATACCAAAAAGCTGTTCTCCAAACACCCGGTCAAGTGTTCCGGATTTTATCTTTTTTAGTTCGAGAACTCCCCCATAGAATCTGTCCGCCCTTTCAATGGAACTGCAGATTATCGCAATATGATGTAGTTTCATTATTTTTCCGAAGTTGCTTGCTGTTCTAATATTGTTTCTGCTGGAGGCAGAAGTTACTCAACGTGACCCTATGTTTAAAAACAATCCATACAACCGGGGATACAAAAAAGGGGGGGCGTAACCCCTGCATAAATTTTAAAGATAATGTATTTTATCTGCGCCCAGAAGCGCTTCAGCAGCCTGGGGCAACTTAACGGGAACTATAAAATCCTCCACATTTGAAAGATCGTCAAGATCTTTACCCACCCCATCGATGACGTGAAAGGTGCCGCAAGAAACAATATTAATGCCCAGATTGTCTTTTTCGAATCGGGCAAGCTGTTCGAGATTATCCGGTAAATCAGAGGCATTAAGACCTTCAATCTGTCCGGCGATAAGCTCTTTGACTGAATCCTGAATGGCGAGTTTTGCCAGTTCGCCCTTTTTGGTCATGGCAACGCCTTCAGGTCCATAGTAAATGGTTACATTTTCTATGTTGCCCAGTTTTTTACCCAAAAATGCAACCACATAAGCAGCATAATGGTTATACGGATGATCCACACCGCTGTTAACGACAATTAAAAAATTTTTTACATCTGCCATAATCTTCTCCTTTCGGTTACCCATTCAGCGATATCCCTTTTCCATTTGAATAGTCTTGTATTCAAGGGATATTAATAAAAATGTTTGTTCCCCCCCCTTTTTGATTAAACCGCAGGATGTTTAAGCGAATAACAGTTAAAAAGCAAGGGTAAAATCCGTGAAAAACGCCTCCCATGGAAGGTTTTTCCTGGGGCGTTTTAATCGGGGCCTTCATCGAAAATTTCATGGTCCAGATCCGGAGTGTAAAGAAGGATAGCGTTTTATCTAAGGTCTGTCCAGTTCACTGCACTTTAAGCGCGAACGTATTAAGATTTTTGTAAGAAATCATAGTTGACAAATTCTTACGCATAATATAACTTAGAAAACACGATCAATTAAACCTATTGAGTGAATAAAAATGGAAACCCTATCATCAAAAGTTACATCCAAAGGACAGGTGGTCATTCCCAAAAAACTGAGGGAAAAATATGGAATACAGTCGGCCACAGCGATTCGCTGGATAGAAAAGGAACAGGGTATATTGATGGTACCCGAGTCCGAAGATCCTATTGTGGCGGCACGAGGAATGCTAAAGGGTTCTGGAATATTAAAAGCCTATTTGAAAGAGAAAAGACGGAAAAAGAAAAAGGAGAATAAAAGAATTGCAAGAGCCCAATAGCTTTGTTTTTGACAGCTATGCATTGATTGGATATCTCGAAAATGAATCCTTTTCTGATCGGATACAGGATATTCTCACTCAAGCAAAGAATAGGGCCATGCCATTATATATCCATGCCATTCACATCGGTGAGGTGTATTATATAACATTGAGAGAACAGGGCAAGAGTCTGGCAGACCTGGCATACTCTAGAATCAAAGCGTTGCCCATAAAGACGATCGATCATATCAACGAAGAACTTCTCCTGACAGCCGCCGGTCTAAAAGCAAAATATCCTATTCCGTATGCGGACTCCTTTGCTGCGGCTTTGTCCATGATCAAGAGCTGCACTCTTTTAACCGGTGACCCGGAATTCAGTTCCCTTGAAAAACAAGGAATAATTAGCATTGAGTGGCTTACATAGACCGAATCATCTCAAGAATCTCAATGATCCAAATTTAATCCGTTTTCGTATCTGGTCCATCATCGCATGAAAAAACGTTGGCTCAGTTTGTATCAATTTATAAGGAAATCAAGTTTAGCAGGTTTCTTTAGTTTAAATTAAAAAATAATGCAAGCGGCAGATTCCACGACCGATGTTTTCGTGGCTAAGAATGCGCCTTTTCTCTATCATCCTGATATAATACTAAAACATATCTTCGATGAGATCGTTCAGGGTTTCCTGAAGCATGGCATCATCGGTTAAGGGAAGACATATGGCGGAGCGGCACGCATCGTGAACCGGAATGTTCCGTCCGATCATCTGTGCGGCATAAATTAAAAGTCGGGTACTTGCCCCTTCGGTAAGGCCATGTTCTCTGATGTTCCTTATTTTTTGTGCCAAAGATACCAATTTCAAAGCGGATTTCATATCGATATTCCCTTCATGGGACACAACCTCGGCTTCTTTTTCGGATTCGGGATAATCAAACTCAAGGGATATAAACCGCTGTCGCGTGCTCTGTTTGAGATCTTTCAATACCGATTGATATCCCGGATTATACGATATCACCATCATAAAATCCGGATGGGCCTGAATCAATTCTCCTTTTTTGTCAATGGAAAGGGTTCGGCGCATGTCTGTTAATGGATGAATGACGACCGTTGTATCCTTTCGAGCTTCAACGACTTCGTCCAAATAGCAGATGGCGCCCATACGCACGGCCCGTGTTAACGGACCGTCCACCCATACGGTCTCGTCTTTTTTTAAAAGGTAGCGCCCCAAAAGGTCGGAAGCAAACAGGTCTTCATGGCAGGCAACGGTAATCAGGGGTCGTTTTAAATGATACGACATATATTCGACAAATCTGGTTTTGCCGCATCCGGTAGGCCCTTTCAGCATAACCGGGAGCCTGGCATCAAAAGCAGCCTCAAACATTTTGATCTCATCCCCTGTCCTAAGATAATACGGCTCTTCTTTAATCAGATGACCGGGGGTATCCAGTTTAATTTGATGTGTCATAGATGGTTTGCCTCATAATTAATGCAAGTTTTAGATTGCGTTGACACGGTCAATGTAATAGTTATGTTAGCAGCATCGAAAAATTATTAACCGGCCAAGATACCGGCCAGCATACATATACCGAATTCAAATGATAAACAACCCCCATAACATAAATCGACTCATATTTGAAGACAAAGAGATTATACTTTTGGGGACAGCACACGTATCAAAGGAGAGCGTCCGGCTGGTCGACCATGTTATTGAGTCGGAAAAACCTGACATTGTCTGTGTTGAGTTGTGCGAATCCAGATTCCAGTCCATTCGACAAAAAGACAAATGGCTGGACAAAGATATCATCAAAGTGATTAAGGAGAAAAAATCCTTTCTTCTTCTTTCAAATCTTCTCCTGGCTTCTTTTCAAAAAAGAATCGCAGAAAAATTTGACATTAAACCCGGGGAGGAAATGATAAAGGCCATTGAAGCCGGAGAGGCTGTGGGCGCAGGAATACATCTTGCCGACAGGAACATCCGTATCACTCTGACCAAAACATGGCGAGTCATGGGATGGTGGGATAAAATCAAACTGTTGTTTCAACTCATATTATCCTTGGGAAAAATCGACGAAGTTAACGAGGAAGACATAGAAAAAATGAAGCAGGAGGATGTGCTTCAAACCATACTTGCCGATGTTGGGAAATCACTTCCGGCTTTGAATGATATACTGATTGATGAGAGAGACCGGTATCTGACCCACAAAATACGGACGGCACCCGGAAATAAAATTGTTGCGGTTGTGGGCGCAGGACATGTGCCCGGTATTAAAAAATACTGGAACCAAGACATTGATTTTGAGGCCCTTGAGCAAATCCCTCCCAAAGGAAAGACATCGGGAATCTTAAAATGGATTATTCCTACGGCCATACTTGTGCTATTTGGCTTAGGCTTTTATCATGGCGGGGCCAATACCGGAACGAATATGATAACGTGGTGGGTTATGGCAAACGGTATTCTGGCAGGTCTTGGCGCCATTATAGCTTTGGCTCATCCCCTAACCATTCTATCGTCGGTTTTGGCCGCCCCTTTGACTTCCTTGAACCCCATGATTGCAGCAGGATGGGTTGCCGGGCTTGTCGAAGCCTTTTCACGGAAACCCAAGGTCAGGGATTTCGAACAATTACCGGAAGACATACTCTCATTAAAGGGATTCTGGAAAAACAAAATTACGCGGATACTCTTGGTGGTCGTTTTTACCAACCTGGGTAGTTCTCTGGGGACCTTCGTTGCGATTCCGTTAATGGTAAAAGTATTGTAATTGTAAAAAGGTCTTCTAAGCTTCCGGCGGCGGCAAAATTTTCACTATGGTTCTCTCCGTTTTCTTGCCATTCTTCAATTGATAGGACATCCGGACCGTTTTAAGTCGCCCCTGGGCAAACAGTTTTACACATTCCGGATAAAGCGCCCACTCCAGCTTCAAGCCTTTTGCTCTGATGGAATCCAGAGTATCATCCTCGAGTATTTCATAAGCCTTCTGACCGATGATCGGCCCTGAATCTTCACCGTAATCGACAAAATGTACGGTACATCCGCCGATCTTGCATCCATATCTGAAGGTGTCCCCATATCCATCTACACCGGGAAACGCCGGTAGCAGGGCCGGATGGATATTCATGATACGCGGTATATCTGAATCCGTATTTACCCTGTCGATAAAATAGGGCGATAAATTTCTCATATAACCGGCCAATACCAAAAGATCGAACGGATAATGCTTCATCGCATCAATAAGTTTTGCTTCTGCAACAGCCCTTGTGATGATAAAGGCCTTCGCCGTTTCAGTGTCGGCATGGGCTGAAAAGAGAGTCTGTTTTGAAAGCAGGTCGTTAAGGTCAAAATCGTCCGGGGGTACGACATTTTCCGGTGTATTTTTGAAATGTTGAATGATGGATCCATAATCGACGACAAACGTTGGAACCCCAAGCCGGGTCCCTTTTTCCAGACCCGGTGCATTGGGATTATCCGATCCCACGAATACGATTTTCCCGTTTATTTTTCCCGATTCACAGGAATCGATAATGGCCTGCAGGTTTGTCCCGGTTCCGGATATCAGCGCTCCGATTCGGATGGTTCGTTCCATTTTAGAGGTCTCCATGATTAAAAGATGTAAAAAGTTGAGAAATCATCTGAAAATCCTGTTATAATGGATTATAATGAATAAAATGGATACAAAAAAAGAATACCAGTAAAAGTCTTTCCGGTAAAGGTTTTAATCAGAGCCAATGTGAGATCTGTGAAAAGCTTATTTTTGAAATTTTTTATCCTGACGGGAATGCTGCTGGGGTTGCCCATGCTGGGTGTGATTCTGGCAGGTTACCCGATGACCCGGTATCTGGAGTTTCCCCCTGAAACCCGGTATGTTTTCCATGCACCCTTTTCATGGATTGCCTTCATTGCTTACACCCTTTTTATCCTTGCAGTGGTTCTTCCCCTTATCGTTAGCTCCATGGTACGAATCCCACAATTTAAAATCAGACCTTCGGCCATTAGAAGCCATCTCAAAAATAGAATTTTGGCTCAAGGTCAAGGCAGGACCGAATTTCAAACCAAAAGCATACTCAAGTATGTCGAGGACTTGAAACGAGGGCCTAACACAGAGATTGAGGAAAAAGACTTTTTTGAGATAGCTTCTAATACGTTCCCCTGGTGGGGATGGATGGGTTTACTCACCGGCGCGGTTTCATGGATATTGGCATGGACCCGTTTTCCCTGGTTTGCCCGATATCAGCCTCACACATTCACTCCGTTATGGCTTTCTTTCATCCTGGTGATAAATGCCCTGTGCCATAAACGAACCGGGCACTGCATGATGATAGACCGCACCCGTTTTTTTCTAATGCTTTTTCCCTTAAGCGCCGCATTTTGGTGGTTCTTTGAATACCTGAACCGGTTCGTCCAAAACTGGAGCTATACCGGGGTTCATTATAGTTCCTGGGAGTATTTCTGCTACGCAACACTCTCTTTTTCAACCGTACTTCCCGCGGTTTTGGGAACTCGGGAATGGATGGCCGGTGCTTCCCGGACCCGGCAGGGAATGTGGGATTTTCACCCCTTGAGGTTCCCGTATCCCAGAATGTTGGCAGGGGCTGCCCTACTGGTGTCCGGTGTGAGCCTGGCCGGCATTGGCATCTGGCCGAATTATCTTTTTCCTCTCCTCTGGGTATCTCCTCTCATTGTTATTGTGTCACTCCAAACCCTGACCGGTAAATGCACGATCCTGTCGGGCATAACCAACGGAGATTGGAGCCTGATCATCACGTCCGCAGCCGCCGCTCTTTTATGCGGAGGATTCTGGGAGATGTGGAACTATTACAGTTTGGCCAGATGGGAATACAGCGTCCCGTTTGTTCATGGTTTTCAAATCTTTGAAATGCCGCTCTTAGGGTATGCCGGGTATCTCCCCTTTGGCTTGGAATGTATGGTTGTCGGAGATTTGCTGGAACGGTGGATGAGGTCTCGCAGCACAATATAGTTTTTTTGAGCAACTGTGTCACATTTTTTCCAATATTGCCATAAATTGATTTTTTTGTTGACATTCAGAAATATATTAATGTAAAGGCATCACAACTTCTTGATTGGCAAAATAGATTTTATATCTTTTTCCGATACTTGATAAAATATTTTCTGTGAAATAAACCGATCCGTTTCATTTTAAAAGCTTTTGCACTATGAAAAAGAACATCGGATTTGTTTCAACCCGCTTTTCAGGAATAGACGGTGTCACTCTGGAATCGAGTAAGTGGGCGGATGTTTTTGAAAAAAATGGACACAACTGTTTCTGGTTTGGCGGAGAACTGGATCGGGATAGTGACAAAAGTTATCTTGTTCCCGTAGCGCATTTCCAAAACGAACAAAATAAATGGATCAATGCGCAGGTCATGGGCAAAAAAGGCCGTAAACCGCCGGTTACCCAAGCCATCCACGATTTAAGATCACTGCTTAAAGTTCAACTCCACGAATTCATCGAGTATTTCAACATAGACCTTCTGATTGCTGAAAATGTTCTCACGATTCCCATGCACGTCCCTTTGGGACTGGCATTGACGGAGATCATTGCAGAAACCCAGATTCCAACCATAGCTCACCATCATGATTTTTACTGGGAACGGGTCCGTTTTTCAGTAAATGCCGTTAACGATTACCTCAGAATGTCCTTTCCTCCCAAGCTGGACAATATCAAACATGTGGTGATCAATTCCGAAGCCCAGGAACAACTGGCACTTCGCACGGGAATTTCTTCGATTATCATTCCCAATGTTCTTGACTTTGAAAACCCTCCGGTGATGGATATTGGAGCAGCCCGCGTTTTCCGGGAATCCATGGGTTTAAAACCGGATGACCGGATGATTTTACAGCCCACCCGCATCATTCAACGTAAAGGCATTGAACACGCCATTGAATTGATCAAGGAACTCAAAGATCCCCGGAACAAACTGGTGGTGTCCCACGAAGCCGGTGATGAAGGATTCGAATATGTGGAATGGTTGAAAGAATATGCCTGCGAATATAACATCAGTCTTAGACTATTAACGACCAGAATTGCCGATCCCTGGTGTAACAATGGTAATGGTGGGGCCAGGTATTCTCTCTGGGATGTTTATCCCTTCGCTGATTTTATCACATATCCCAGCCTGTATGAAGGATTCGGCAATGCGTTTCTAGAGGCCATCTACTTTAAAAAACCCATGTTGATCAACCGCTATTCTACATTTATCCGGGATATTGAGCCTCAAGGTTTTGACCTTGCGGTCATGGACGGGTTTCTTTCAAGAAAGACCGTCCAATGCGTTAAAGAAATTATGGACTCGCCGAAACGAAGAGAACAAATGGTAAATTATAACTATGAGGTGGCAGCACGGCATTATTCTTATTCTGTTCTTCGGAACCGGCTCAACGATATTATGAGCTATTTTTTTGGGGATTCCGTTAAACAACTTTCCGGCCAGGCACAGTCCCCGAAAAATAAAGACTATTTAAATATCGAACCACCACAAACCCTTCAAAAACGATTTGCCAACTAGGGCTTAAGGCAAATTCCTTTCCATTTATATTTTTTTTAGTTCATAACTTCGGCTTCCAAGTCCAAGGCTTTGGGCATAATCGAGCTGAATAGTCCAGTCCACGTTGGGATAAATACCCCTGAATTTATCCTCACCTTTTTCCATGTGCGTTGTCAGGCATGATTCCGGAAGCGCCTGTTCCCGGTTCACAAGATCGACAGATGCCTGGTCAATGGCAACCGGGTCGGTGGACGCAACGATGCCGATGTTCCTTACGATAGGGGCATCGTTATGACCGTAGCAATCACAT
>JAFDHQ010000161.1 GCA_019308685.1 Deltaproteobacteria bacterium | reverse complement strand
TGTATGATATATTTGTAGAAGCCTAATATAGAAAATATTAAAGCAATTGTCCAGCACTTTTATATTAAATTATATTAAATGGTTATACGTTTTGCAAAACTGTACGGTAGTGAAATCTGAAAAAAAGCTAACCTTGTGATCATTAATGGTGAGTACACGAATCGGACCTGTTTCAGATCATGAGATATCTCGAACATCTATGCACTTAACCCTGATTTCAGCTCACTGCTATTTATAGCAGTTCCTTGTATTTATTTGATATCAATCCGATATCTCGTTAAATCCTGAACGATAATTGGATAATTAAAGCAAGGTTTGAACGATAAAGTTCCCCGGAACCAACTTACCCCATTTTGAAGATTACAAGAAAGACGGCGGGTGGAAATACGGTTTCCATGCTTACGGTAATCGTTTATGCTAAAACCATCGTCATCGTCGTCATTGTCATTATCTCTATAATTCCCAGTAAGTTAAAAATGAAGATACTAATGACGGTCTACCCCTGCTTTTTGACCTCGCTGTAAAATCGCTTCCGCAGAAATCTTCGTAAGCGATATTTTTATGATTTCCGTATATACGGAAAAAGTTAAATTGGCTGGAAGACGGCTGTGTGGACGGTGAGTATCTAGAATTGGGCAAAGTAAAATTACATCAGAAACACTCTATATTCATTCATTTTCTTACTCATCTCTTTGGCATCCCCCACAAACTTATTTAATTCCCCCCCAAAACGCATTAGTGTGATTTTTTATCCGGGTATGAACGAGTTCGTGTAAAAGGACATAATCAATCATTTCGTTCGGCAATCTTACCAGCTTCATGTTGAGGTTTATATTATTTTTGGAAGAACAACTCCCCCATCTGGTCTTTTGGTTTCTCACGAATACCTTGTTATAGCTAAAACCGTGTTGCTCGGACAATTCATTGAGGCGGTTAACAAGTTTCTTTCTGGCTTCGGCTCTGTTGATTTCAGTCGAATGCTTTGAAAAGGCTTCATGCTCCTTTTCCACCTGCCTCATTTTATGCAGGTGTTTTTTTATCCAGTTCCTTTTGGATTGAGCAAACTGCTTGGCTCTATCAAATGATACTCCATAAGGAACGGCAACTCGCACGCCTTTGAATGGTTTCACAGAAATACTGATATGTCTTGCCCGGTTACTGTGCTCAAACAACATCTGACCGACACTATCAATTTCAATGATTTTAGATTTCCTCTTCAATAATGTTTCTCCACATATTTCATGGCTTCCTATCTTGAAAACTTTGAGCCCACTTGGATTTCAGCTTTAAATATTTCTTTGTAAGTTCAGGATCACCCCTGCTGTTTTATCTCCTTAAGCCGGAGCGCTTGATGCGTAAAAGGCGTTTAATTTCATCTACTTGTCGCAACGCATGCTCCTGTTTGCGTGTATTGGCAAGGCGAGTTGAAAACTTGGAGGCCTCTAAGGGTTGCTCTTTTTTTTTGGTAGATGGAAATCAGTTCCGAACTGTTACGGCGCACTAACACCCCTTGATCTTGTATTTGCGAGCTTTCATTATTCCGGGGTCGTTCGGCTTGCAATATTTCCAGGAACGCAACGATATCGGATGCGAGATGACCTTTAATTCTTAAATACCTGCCGATCGGTAATATCCAAAAGCGAATGATAATATAGCTCAAAAGGCCAACGATAAAGCTGATTAAAGATGCAAGATAGATCGGTTCCATTAAAATTTCCCTGTGGTTATAATTTCGTAAAAAGTGAAACTCTAATTGAGCGTAAACAAAACCAACTTCAATTATGGATGGACATTATTTGCAAAACCCTTTTTTCTTGGCCCAATTTAATCCATCACAATTTCCTAAATAACAAGCCTTTCGCCAATCATTGCACGCACGGTTTTTCTTTCCTAATTCATGGTAGACATTCCCCCGGTTGTTATACGCATATGAATCATTCGGGTTAAGATGGATGGCCCGGTTAAAATCCTTTATGGCTTGCTGATACCGTCCTAACTTATACAAGGCAACACCGCGGTTGTTATAATTTATAGCATCGTTTGGATTGAGTTCTATGGCTCTGTTCAACAGATCCAAGGCCTTCATATGATCGGACATATTTTCCTGAAGGAAAGAAAATGCCTGGTTTTTTAAGGAAGACACTTCAGTTTTTATTTTCTTATTCTCATAATATCTTTTATAATGTGCAAGTGAAAGTGTTAAGAAGGTCAATAACGTTATTATAATTGAAGCTGTTACAAAGGATGGCCAATGCTTTCGATATATTTTTACAAGGGATATAATTAGCGAAACGATCAGTAAATATATTAAAGTGATGCCCAATAAATTTGCGGCAAATTTAAAAAGAAAAATAAAATCAAAAGTTTTTTCAAAATATATATGATTTAAAATAACGAAAAGTGCCAGGTTAAACAAATATCCGCCAAGCACTATAGCCAAAGACTTCTTTTTCATCGAGACCAATTGTTCGATTCTTTTTGCCGATGAATCAGAGGATATCATGTAAAATTGTTTTTCTAATTTTTTCATATCCCGGTCTTTGTTTTTTCTCGGTAATTATTATGCAAGATTCAGTCTTTTTAATATTATATAACCTAACGGTGTAAAAGTCGAGAATTCCAGGGATTTAAAGATTCAAGATGAAAGCAAAAAACATTCTGTTCACAGGTCCTCCAAGATGCGGAAAATCAACTCTAATCCATAAAATCGTTCAAAAAATCGATATATCTGCAACAGGGTTTTTTACGCAGGAAATTCTGGAGAAGGGCAGGCGAGTGGGATTTTCCATCACCACATTGGATCAAAAGAAAGGCATCCTGGCACATGAGCGAATTAAGAGCCGGTTGCGTGTGAGGAAATACGGCGTAAACCTTTTGGATATCGATGGAATTGCTGTTCCTTCCATGATGCCCTCAATATCAGACGAACTGGTAGTGATTGATGAAATCGGTAAAATGGAATGCTTTTCCAAGCTTTTCAAGAAAACCCTTGAAGGGGTCCTTGATTCGAATCGCCCTGTAATCGGATCTATTGCCATGAAAGGGGATCGGTTTATACAAAAAATTAAGGAACGGTCGGATGTTCTGCTGGTAACAGTGACGCCACAGAATCGGGATGAATTGGTGAAAATCTATCTGGAATTCAATAAATAACATCCATTGACACCGGAATTTGATAAGTTTAAATATAAGCCATGAAACTTGAGCTTAACCTGAGGAAGCACTGCGTTGAAACCGAGTTAAAACGGCTTTATAACCGAAGCCTGTCGGAATATTTTAAACCGGGGTGCAATCGGAAACGACTTGAAAAGATAATAGATGGTTTAAAAACGGTGCTTGAGAATTCTAACTTTAGCAATTTAAGAAGCACATACCCCGAACTGTCCGGAAAGAGTGAAGCGAACATTGTGCTGACAACCGATAGACAGCATCATGTGGTCATTTTAATAAATGGTATAGAAATAAATCCGTTGCAAAAGGCTTGAGAGGTTTATACCCATGATTATTGACGCCCATGTACATTGCGGAATTCAGGAACGGATTATATTTATGAGTATGATATGGACAGAATAATTTTTGGTTCTGACTTTCCCTTTGGAGATCCAAAGAGAGAGCTGCAAAAAATTATGCATCTTCAGATCCCTCAGGAAAAAAAAGAAATCATTTGCGGATTGAATATTAAACGGCTGCTGGCGGAAAGTAGTGTATGACTTTGGAACACAAAAGCAGAGCCGTTTCTATCCGAGAAAAAACGAACAGGCCAGGACCGCAAAAATCACGCCGGATACATCGGCCGTCAACGCTGTTGCAAGTGAATGGCGGATACGACGTACCTGTACGGCACCAAAATAAACAGCCAACACATAAAATGTCGTTTCTGTGGACCCCTGCAGCGTGGAAACCAGATAGCCGATGTAACTATCGGGTCCGATGGCCGGATCGTTGATGATGGAAGCTAAGATGCCGTATGCCCCGGATCCGGAAAGCGGCCTCATCAACGCCATGGGAAGGGCCTCGGCCGGCAGGCCGAAAATTCCGGTAATGGGGCCCAGCGCACCAACCACGGCATCCGTAACACCGCTTGCCCGCAGCATATCTACCGCCACCAGTATGGCCACCAGGTAAGGGATGATGCGAATGGCCACCCGGAACCCGTCCTTGGCACCTTCAACAAACTCTTCATAGACACGCACGCGATGCACCAGGCCGAAACTCAAAAATCCGACCATAAGGGACGGTATGATCCAGGGTGATACGGATCTCCCGTAAAACACGCCAACGGGTATCAACGCGACCAGGGCTGTCAGGGCTATCAGGCTGACCCACAAGGGATATCCTTGTGCAGCATCTTTTAGCGTCATTTTCTCCCCGTCATTTGAAGGCGCTTGCTGTAAAACAGCGCCGTCATCAACCGTGAACGACGAAAATCTTTGATACAGTTTGGCTGCAATTACGGAAACAGTGGTCGATCCGATTGTTGCAAACAAGGTTGTGGGTAAAATTGCGGCCGGATCTGATGAACCGGCTGCTGCGCGCAGGGCGATGACACCGGTGGGCAGGAGGGTCACACTGGAGGTGTTGATGGCCAGGAACAGGGCCATAGCGTTGGTTGCCGTACCGTGTTGAGGGTTGAGCTTATCAAGCTCCTGCATGGCCCGGATACCGAACGGTGTGGCGGCATTGCCCAGCCCCAGCATGTTGGCCGCAAGATTCAGGATCATGGCGCCCATAGCCGGATGATCAGCCGGAACATCAGGAAACAGCTTCACCATCAAAGGACGAATCAACCGCGCTAAAATGGTGAGCAAGCCGCCGGCTTCGGCCACTTTCATCAGCCCCAGGAACAGGGCCATCACGCCCACCAGACCAATGGCCAGCTCCACGGCCCCGGTGGCCGATTCGATCATCGCCTTGGAGAGTACCTCCATGGGTGAAGGGCCACCTTTCACAGGAATAAAGAAAATTTGATGCCAACCGGCAAATAAGAAAGCACTCAGAACAATAATTGCGAATATGATATTCATGGCCACTATTTCACAGGGGGGGTTGCCCGGATCACGTAAAAAAGCCTCTCGAAAATTTTCATGAAATATTCGGGTTAACAGTTAACGGGCATGTCAAGAGTAAAAAATCGCTTTTATTTTAGGTTTTAGTTTGTTTTATTTTAATATACAATGTTTCTTGTAAAAAAATAATTGTAACACTCAAAACACGATAAAAGCATTGTGGATCAAATAATATCAAATCTCAATATAAACAATAATAAAAAAAAGGCGTTTTATGCCCTGTGTTACGCGACTTTTGCACTAACTCTCGACAGTATATCAACAATCCATTTTAAATGGGGAATTAATTGGGGCATTTTTCATTGGCAATTAAAGAACGGTTTTGAAGTATCGACTTTTATATTATGGTTCGCAATACCATTTATTTTCACATTTAGATCAATTGACTGGAAATATTTTGGCATCTCAAGACTGAAGAAAAAAGATTTCTACCTTTTCATTTTATTGTTAATTCTTGGTATTATCGCCGTTCATTCAATCAAATTCTTTCCCACTTTAAGAAACTTGTATCCTTCCATAGAATTTGATTCCCCATCATCGAAATTAAATTGGGCCTTCCATAAAATGATCTGGAATATTTCATGGCTGACCGGTTGGGAATTTTTACACCGTTATTTGCTTCTGACCTGTTTTGAAAAAGCGTTTCCCAAAAAGGGGTGGTTTGGTGTTTGTCTGATTGAATTTGTTTTTCATTTTCAAAAAGCTTTTTTGGAAGCGATGGGAATGCTCATTTTTTCAGTTATTGTCACATACTGGGCCTATAAAAGAAAAAATATTGTGTTACCGTTTTTTGCGCATCTCATGATAGAGTCATTTCTTGTAATTTTTATTCTGTTTGAATAATTTCATTTTGTTCGGCAAGAAATAAACGGCTGAAAGGTCTCTCTTAATTTACTGTCAAGTTTACTGAGAATATGAGAAATGGGGGCGGCCTGCTGTATGGATTTGAGTTCTTGTCCTACCCACTGTTTTTGGTTAAGAATCGGCCAGACCACATCTCTAGCAAAGGTGAGAAAGTCCTCGCTGATACAATGACAAGTTGAACCGGGCCAGTGATTTTCCAGAGCCAGAAAGAAAAGAAAGAGGCGGCGGAACAGGCGGAGATCATAGTTATTTAATTCAAGGTCATTTTGATGACGACTCATAAGACTCTGGCCTAATTTTACGAAGCGCTGGTTAAGAGGCATCCGAACGGTTAGGCGCAACGACTCTTCCAGCAGGGAGATTTCCGCAGCGATGTAATGATACTGAGCCATAGAATAATCATTCAGTATCAGGTTTTCCTGAAAAGCATTAGAGAATATGGATTTACTCCAATCCATGGTTAGAAGAAATTGCGGTTCCTGGCGCCACTGGCGCAAGAGTTGCACGGATATTCCCACATGTTTAGCGATCCAGTTCAGGGAGGCCCTGCCAAAGTAGGCCTGCATCAAGGCAGCGCCATACTGGTTTGGGGTCATGACGATTTCCCGACCTCGCAGTTTCGGAGGTCGAGACAAGTTAACATATTCATGCAGCCTTTGACTCAGCCACTGTTGGTAGAGAAAAATTTGCTCCATAATGTAATCTAAGACATAGACATCACTTTTTTCAGTTCAAAAACCTTATATCCACTCTACACATTTTGTCACCCTCACCCCGGCATCTGTCATTTCACGAATAGCAGATTCAACCGCAGAAAACCCACCATAGAATGAAGACGGAATGAATCTGCTGGTACGCGCTCCGGACAAACTTAAATCCACAATAATTTGAAGGTTACGGTTTTTGAAATGGTTTCGTGTTTCAATCGAAGCACAGTGAAGATTTCGTTTGTCGGAGCCAAAATGGTTCCTTGTTTTCGAAAAAGCATTGATTTATTTTTTAAGCGCAGCTAAAAAGTGTGTTAAAAATTAATTATAGATTAATAAAAATAAATCGATTTTAGTCAACATAAATTTTAAGCTTTTACTTAGGGTTCGCGCAAAAATAACTTCGCAGAATTGGCGCTCAGATTTGGTCCAGATTTGGCTGATCCGAAAGAGCAAAACCACAGGAATAGCGAGCTATTTCGAGGATTT
>JAFDHQ010000160.1 GCA_019308685.1 Deltaproteobacteria bacterium | reverse complement strand
AGCCTTGCAATCAGGTGTCAGGTGTCAGGAATAAGAAACGAATTAGCTGTTACTGAAACCTGACACCTGAAACCAAAAAGTCTTGGATAGAATTAACAAACTGGTAATGCACCCTAAAGAAGTGCCATAGGGCTGCAACTCACGCCATGTATAAAGCCCGTAAGGCTGAACGTAAGGCTCGGAGTTTTTAGCCAAACTGAAAGCCAAGAAGGGCAAAAACAAATAGTCTGTGATGTGCGGATTCATTATGAGCCACTCCGGTTTCTAAACCCGGAGTGGCTCAATTTAGGTTTAAAGTTCTCTCGAGGTTATACCGATAAAAGATAAACATAAACATGAAGAAGGCAAACGTATCGAAAGAGTGAAAGCATGGGCTTTTTTCTTACAGGAGGTAATAAAGCGTGAAATTATTAATCTATTTTGCCATGTTTACTGCGTTTACTCATTTCTTCCCCTTTTATTCTTTACTTCTTTTCTGTGGAATATCCTGTGGGTTTCTGGTCGCACTGGGTTGGGATATGACAGTAGATATGATAACGATTCGCAAACGTCAAAAAAGCTAAACCATCAAAACACTTTTTTTTCCAATGATCCATAAACGGATAATTCAACCGCATCAGGTATGACATTTCACGATGCATGGCGTTCGAACTTATATCGGGCTAGAGTCTGCTTTTTTTTCTCCTTTCTTTGTAAACAAGCTCTAATTTTTCTATTATCGCATCGGTCACAAATTCCTGGACATGTATTTCTTTTTCATCACAAAAAACCTTTATTCTTTTCATTAACTCTTTATGGAGCTTGATGGTAAGCGTATTAGCTTCTGCATTCTCCGTTGTCGGTTGCTTTTCCATGTTTTTCCCCTTCATAAAAACTTACCAACACAATTCTCTGAAAGCCATTATTTCAGGCCTGCTCAATTTTAGGCCGTTGTCCCTCAAATTTTTCCTTTTAATTTGATCGGGCTCTCCATTAAGAACACTCATAAAATTGTTTATTTTTACATGATAGTTGAAGAAATTTCAAGATGTTGAATTATATATCGGGTATCGTGTCATATAATTTTACTCCGATTCCCTTGGGATCGACTCTTACAATTTTACCTGTTATTTTTATAGAAATTTTTGAATCTCTGATTCGGACATATTAGATATTATTCTGGATATTTGATTATGGACTTCATTTATACCCAGTTTGTTAAAATTACTTTCCATAAAGAAAATACCGACTTACCGTCTTAATTGTAGTTGTCATTGTCCGGAATTTAGGATTTTATCTGTTTTTCTATAAGTTGTCTTAATGGTAGCGGCAACGATTTGACATTTTTATCCAAATTTGGAAGCACATGCTTATTTGCGATATCAGCCAATGAGTATTTTTGCAGGCTCAACAATTGCTTATACTCATCCAGAAAGGTAGTCGGCAATTCCTTCTCAGACTTGCCCTGATATATCTCATAGCAAAGGTGGGAAATGTAAAGAATGGTGACATTATTTCGTATTTCCTCCGGTATATTGTTGGGGAGTGAGAATTCGGGGAAAAACTGGAATTCAATACTTTTCCAAACAACATCCGGCAGATTCCATGACTTTAATAAAAGCCCTCCGATCTGAGCCCGATCTATGCTGTCAATATAAATTGCCAATTTAGGGTTCTGCTTTTTTAGCAAAAGAATGACGATTTGGCCGAGATTGTGCATTAATCCGATGGTGGCCAACTGTACCGGTTTACCGATTCGTGTTTCTTGAGAAAGAGCAAAGGAGATGTGCGACATGGCCACACAATGGGAATGGAGTTCATGAAAACTCGGAATATCCGGCATAGTTCGACGAACACCTTCGGCAAGAATCAACTGGTACAACTGGTTAAAACCGAGCAAAACGGTCGCGTGGTGAATATCGGAAATCTTTTTCTGAAATCCGTAATAGGCTGAATTGATTGTTTTTAAAACAATACCCACGAGAGAAGGATCTTTGGTTATCTGTTCTGAAACTTCCTTGGACGATATTCGATCGCCCATCAAATCATTAGCCAGAGTCGTAGCGAAAACCGGTAATTTGGGAACTTTTTTCAAAACATTTTGTATTATTTCATGCTGTTGAAGGTCGGCAATACATTTAGTGCGCTCCCGATAAATATCCTTCATCAGTTTAATGTTCTTGTCGACAAGTTTTTTCTGCTTTCCCTCAAGCCGGCTGATTTCTTCTATAACAAGATTATTTAAATGCTTAAAAAAGAACAGCTGGGTTTTCGCTTCAAGGGCATCCAATGTTTTTCCGTTCACAGCCATAACGCTGGACGGCTCAGCAGCTATGGCAGATGCCGTAAATGGAACCTGCCGAACAAAGTCAATTCCACCCACCCAGTCCCCTGGGTGTAAAAGCCTCCCCCCTTTGCCAATTCTTATCTTTCCGCTCAGAATGACATAAAACGTCAGGTCGATATCACCCTTTTTTATTAAGATATCTCCAGGTTGTAACTTTTTAATAGACGCCAGCCCGTATAATGTGTTTATTTCTTTTTCACTAAGCCCATTAAATTGAGCCGGTCTTTCATTCGAATTTTTTTCCACTGATTTTTTCATACAATCCTTTACCCGTTCGTTTTACTGCCTCCACCTGATTTTTTTTTAGCGGAGGCTCTCTGGGCCTGAGGCCAATTGAGGGAAAGCCACCAAGTTCATGTTATCTAAACTCTTTACAAAAAATTTTAACATTTTATGAATATAAAAGAAACATTTATTGAAATGGTCTAGAATCTTTCCATACGCTTTTCAGGATATTTTGGCGGAATCATATGTAATTTCTTATAAAGGAGGGATTCCCTCAGATAGTCGGCGGAGGATATCCCAATATGCGCCGCGATGGCCGCGTTTGATTGCCTCGGTCAGTTCCGGATTATCATTATAATTGTAATTTAATTTCGCGTCGATCCGACGTCCAAGAAGAAATCTCGGGTCATTACCAACCATACGATGCAACCAGTCTTCCACATCTTCACCCAAATTTGCATCACAGTAATAAACCGGGCGGAGAAAAGATGGATTGTCTTCCAGGTCTCCAAAGAGACTGGGATTTTCCGATAAGGGTCCTTTTGAGTTCTCTAAGATTTTCCGTCCCAGCCGCGTAATTGGATACAGCCTCACCCCGAGACTGATACCCACACGTTCCGGTTTGATCTTTTTCATTAAACGAATCGTTGTTTCAATGGATTCTTTGGTTTCACCGGGAGAGCCGAGGAGCAAATCGAACATGCAAATGATATGATGTTTAAGGCAAATTTCACGAATTCGAATCAAATCATCTGATGTGTATCCGTGGCCGAGTCGACGAAGCATTTTGTCATCTCCATGGTCGGCCCCGAAGTCGATTCCCACGCATCCGGCGTGACGCATTACATATGCCAGCTCTTCGGTAAAATACTCAGGAGAACAATATGCATACCATTTAATTTTATTTCCCAGACCGGATTCAATGATGGCTTTGCATACGAGAACCGCATGGGAATAGGGACAATTAAACTCGCTGTCACAGGTATGAAAAACTGTGATCCCCCGCATGTAAAGATTAGTTAATTCCGTCACAATATTTTGTGGATTTCTCACGCTGACCTGTTTGCCCCTGATCAGCGGCTCCGGGCAATAGACGCAATTCAAGGAACACCCGCGTTTGGTCTCAAACCCCACCTGACCGCCATTATTGAAATAATATGCGTTATCAATCAGAAATCTGGAGGCTAAATCTATTTTCCCCAAGGAAACCGGCAACACATGGTTCTTTCTATATTTTCCATTTTTCATCCAGACCAGTCCGGGTACTGACTCCAGTTCCATGTTGTCAGAAAGCGCGACGATCAGTTTAACGAGCCCCTCTTCTCCGCCTCCACATATGCCATAAGGAACATCACAAAATTTCAGGACTTCTGAGGGAAAAATTGAAAACCCCACTCCGCCAAGACAAATCGGCGCTGGTGTTAATTTTTTAATTGTTTCCAGAACCGGTATGATTCGTCCAAGGGAAAAATCCCGGCTGGCGAAATAAGAATCATCTATGTTGCGAACCGTAACACCGACCAGGATTGGTTTTTCAGTCAAAACCTGCGCGAGTTTTTTACTCCAATCCGACTCAACGCAACAATCAACCAGATCGATATCTATTCCGGCATTTTGACATGCACTTCCCAGATAGTCCAGAGAGACCGGAGTCACCGGCGGTTTCATGGGATTGGGATTAACAAGAACAATTCGCATAAGGATATCCTAAAATGTCAATAGGTTAGCAATCACGACATTATCAAATAATAGATAGATATCAAGTTTTATAATACATATACATAAAATATCATATAGTTACATACAATAAAAGTAACATCTCAATTTATTGTGAATTCAGGTCAATATAATAATTTCATACACCAGAACGTATTGAAAATTTATGGTTTTTCTTTTTACTATTTGTTTTTACAAGCTATTTTTTTCATTCCTTGTTTTTGATACCCAGTGAATTTAATTACTTTACTAAATTTTTATAAAAAATAATACGATTTAATTTAATGTTAATTATTTTGACAATGGCATTTTCGTTCTTAATATGTTTACAACAAATAAAAAATTCAAGTTTTTTTATTTTTAAATCCGAAAAAAAATCAAATACGGAGGAATAAAAAATGAGCAAAATAATTGGAATAGATCTTGGCACAACCAATTCATGCGTTTCGATCATGGATGGCGGTGAGGCCAAAGTCATTACAAACCGAGAAGGCGGTCGAACCACACCTTCAATCGTTGCTGTATCTGATAAAGGAGAAAGATTGGTGGGACAGATCGCCAAAAGGCAGGCCATTACCAATCCTGAAAATACGGTCTTTGGCGTCAAGCGGCTTATTGGACGAAGATATGAATCACCCGAAGTGCAACAGGACGTAACGATTCTTCCTTACAAAATCGAAAAAGCGAGTAATGATGATGTTCGTATTAATCTTCGGGGCAAACATTACAGCCCGGCGGAAATTTCATCTTTTATCTTGGCTGATATCAAGAAATCCGCAGAAGAATATTTTGGTGAAACGGTAACCGACGCCGTGATAACCGTACCGGCCTATTTTAGTGACAGCCAGAGACAGGCCACCGGCAAACAGCAGTCCATCCGCATTACGGCTTCTTCAGGCTTGTCCCAAGAAGAAATCGACCGGCTGGTCAGAGATGCGGAACTTCATGCCGATGAGGATAGAAATAAAAAGGAACTTGTGGACGCGCGCAATACCGCCGATGCATTGATTTATACAACTGAAAAATCGATCAAGGAACTGGGCGATAAGATAGACAGTGCGACCATCGCCGAGGTGGAGGGAGCGTTAAACAACCTTAAAGGGGCAATGGAAGGCGAAGATACCGCTCAGATCAAGCGTCTGACCGAGGTGTTGACACAGGCTTCACATAAACTGGCCGCTTCCATGTACCAGCAAGCCCCCCCTTCCGGAGCGCATCAGGGTGAAAGCGCAACGGATAACACAAGGGATCCGGCGTCTTCCGGGTCAGATGATGATGTGGTTGACGCGGAATACCAGGAAGTCGCGTAATACCCAACTTCTTCTTATTCTCGATGATTAACCCGGCGGTGAAATTAACAACATCACCGCCGGGTTCAAATTTCAATTCTTATATATTAAGTAGGAAGTGCCCGAAGGGGCTTGAGTTTCCGCGAACAATTTTATTTGACACACAAGTCTCTTTCCTTTATAGTTTTTTTTGATTTTTTAATACCAAAATTGATAAACTCGTAAAAAGTCCGATTAGTTCAAATTCAAGGCGTGCAAATTTTGTAATCATGAGGCGTACTTATCGTACGTTGAATGATTGCGAAATGCAGCACAACGCAGAAGTTGGACTTTTTACGAGACCGTCAAAATTAAAGCGTCCGTCCCAATTGGCCTCCAGCCTTTAGAGCCTGCGCCCGGAGAGAATAATGGTTCTGGTGAAATAGAAAAAAGTTTCACTGTTCCATTCTTTCATGCCAATTGCATAAACATATTGTCACTATAAGACTTATGGTTTCTACAAGTTGTAGAATTCCCGAAACGTATAATTACCCCATGAAAAAATATATGAAATCAGGGTTTGTGATGATTGCCGCGGTTCTCTTCATGCTCCAGGCTGCAGAGACTCGGGCCGCCATTCTTAAATATGTGAGAACGGCCAAACACCCGGATTTTACACGAATTGCGTTTGAGTTCCAAAAACCTGCTCAATTTAAGGAACCGGTAATCGATGGTGAGGGAAAATTTACCGTGGTGTTTCCAGGCAGCACAACGGTCCTGCCCCGACAGATTCTTTATAATAAAACCCGAATTCAGACGGTTCGCTCCATCGAATTTGTTCAAAAGGGAGCTCTTTTGACAGCCGGCATCACACTCTCTTTTCCCTATTTTAAATTAAAGACGTTTTCTCTTTCCGGTCCGGACCGGGTGGTTATCGATGCATACACAATAACTCAAACTCCCCGGAAAAATTTGCCGGAGGAGTCTTTGCATGTCAAGCCTTCAGAGGAAGAATCAAAGGCGCCTGAAACAAAAGAGCCGAAAGCCATGTCGGAGAAATCATCAGAAGAAGAATTAACCGGGTTTGTAACCCAACAACCAACGGTTATTCCGGAAAAGTCTCCGGAAAAAGAGATTGGCGATACCCTTGAAATAAAGAAAACCGATGCATCGGATATCACTTTAAAGCGGGCAAAAGAGATCTCCGTAGAAAGCGTAAAAAAGGTCCCTGCCTCTCCCATAAACGCTCAGAGCGTTTCGGGTAAAACGGCAAAGCAGGAACAAATAAAACCGGATGAATCACGACCTTCTATGGGCAATAATTATAATCTTCAGACATATATGCTGGCCCTGTTAAACTTTCTTACCATTGTGATTATTCTGTTGCTCAGTATCAATCTGATAAAAAGAAAGTCCGGCATCCATTCAGAACATTCCAGAAAGATTTCCGAATCTTTGAGAACCGTTGATGAAAGTATTTCCGCCATAGATGCCATGATTAACAGAGAATTGAAAAAGCATGATGAATCCTGATTACCGGTGACAACATGACGGATGAACACCAGACAGAATTAAATGTTGGCCTTTCGGATGGGGAAAAAAAAGACCTTGAAAAACTGATCACCGCGTTCAGAGAAAAGGAGTCTTCCGAGCCACCCGATAAATCCGCCGAAGATATTCACAGTCAGATTAAATCCATGAGTGCAAAACTTGCAGAGTTTGGTGAAATTTTGCTGAAATTTGATACCAAAATAAAGTCATTTTACGAGATATTACTTCTTTCTTATAAAAAAACCGAGATGATGAACCAGCGGATAGATGTCATTATTGAAATCATGGAAAACCAAAAAAAACCTTAAGGTGAATTATGAACGACAGCACTGACATGCGGGACAGCGTGGTAAACCGTATTATTGACGGCACTATCACCATCGACTCCCTAACGGAGTTTGAAAACCTGTTAAAGGTCTTTCCAAACAATCCGCGATTCCATAGAGTCTTTGCAGACTTCCTGGCAAAAGAGAAACCGTTTGATGCTGTTGATAAATACAGAATATCGGCCAACCTTTTTATTCAAGCGGGACAGACACTGCAGGCAATTATTTCCAAAATTTTTGAGTGGCGCCTTGCCAAGCCGTCCCACCAGGAACAACAGGAATTCTATTCAAATCTTCAAAAAAGCGATCCCAAAGAGGCTCCGGTGCAGAGCTTTTTTTCTAAGCTGTCATTTCAGCAACTTATTGCTTTTATGAATGAGCTGACTCCCAGGTACTTTCCTGCACAACGTGTGTTGAAAAAATTCGGAGATCCGGAAAATGATATGAGTTTCGTGGTTTCCGGAGCCCTGGAAGAAACCATCTACCATCGTCTGAAAATGGACGAAAAAGTCCGGGAAAAAACAAAAAAAGACCTTATAGAAAACGACTTTTTTGGCGACATTTATCCCTTTGAAGAGGAAAAAGTATCTCAAACAGATATTAAAACCATTACCCGCGTTGAATTGGCCACTATCTCCAAACCCATGCTGATGAAAGTCTGCAGAGAATACCCTGATGTTGAGCCCATGCTTGATCGCCTCTTGGATGCCTGTTTGGAATCGGATGAAAAAAAAGTTTCAAAAATGGTTCGAAAAACAGTCAGGCACCAACTTCCCACGCAGGTGAATCTCAAGGTTTTCCCGGATCCCGGCGGAAAAG
>JAFDHQ010000159.1 GCA_019308685.1 Deltaproteobacteria bacterium | reverse complement strand
AAAGTTCAAATTCAAGGCGTGCAAATTTTGTAATCATGAGGCGTACTTTTCGTACGTTGAATGATTGCGAAATGCAGCACAACGCAGAAGTTGGACTTTTTACGAAACCGTCATGATTAAAACAGGTTAAAAAGCGACAATAAGGTATTCGGGGGTTCTTTATGTACACAACGATGAACCCTTTGAAAAATCTTATTCAACCAATCAAACATCACTTGACAAATTATATTAGCCTAGCTAATAATTGATTAAATTAGTTTGATTAAAATTGCGCACAAAGGCGTGCGTTTTTTTTTAGTTAAAAGACAAAGGCGTCTTTACCTTAATCAGGCAGGCGCTTTTTTTATTTAGAATTCATATTTAGAAAGGAGAATAGTTTTGAATTTACATCGACCAAATGCCAATGAAGCATTACAAACAAAAAACCGATCTCGAAGCGTTGCGCCCCAATCCGGTATCTGCAGCCGATGCATTGATGGATGCAAGGGCAACTGCGACTTGTTCAGGGCCACATTTCGTGGGCGTGAACTCCTTTATCCCGAGCCTTTCGGAAGTGTCACCGCCGGTGCCGACAAGGACTATCCGGTTGACTACTCTCACCTTAATATTATGGGCTATGCATTGGGGGCCAAAGGAATGGATCCTGATCCGGACAAGGCGACATTTCCGGCCGTGGATACGGAAACATCTTTCGGTGTCACCGACAAGGTGACGATGAAGGTGCCGATTTTCACCGGTGCCCTCGGCAGTACGGATATTGCCCGCAGAAACTGGGAGCACTTTGCCATAGGAGCTGCAATCAGCGGTATCAGCCTAGTGTGCGGTGAAAATGTTTGCGGGATCGATCCTGAGTTGGAACTCAACAAAAACGGCAAAGTTACAAAATCTCCGGAGATGGACCGCCGTATAACAGAATATCGTCGCTATCAGGAAGGTTACGGGGATATCCTCGTACAGATGAATGTTGAGGATACCCGTAACGGAGTTGCGGAATACGTCATTGATAAGTTTGGCGTCGAAACCATCGAGTTAAAATGGGGGCAAGGCGCCAAGTGTATCGGTGGTGAAATTAAGGTAAACTCTCTGGACCGGGCGCTGGAATTAAAAAAACGGGGCTACATTGTTACGCCGGACCCGGAGAAACCCGCTTTCCAGGCCGCTTTTAAGGCGGGTCCCCTGAAGCAGTTCGAGCGGCATTCGCGTCTCGGATTCATCGACCAGGAAAGCTTTATGAATGAAGTCGAAAGGATTCGAAAGCTCGGAGCCAAACGTATCACGTTGAAAACCGGCGCCTATCCCATGAGAGAACTGGCCATGGCCATACGCTGGTCCAGCGATGCCAATATTGATCTTTTGACCATTGACGGTGCTCCGGGAGGGACCGGAATGAGCCCCTGGAGAATGATGGCCGAGTGGGGTATTCCCTCCATATACCTCCACTCCATGGCCTATGAGCTTTGTGAACGCTTGGCCCAACGGGGGAAACGGGTCCCGGACATCGCATTTGCCGGTGGCTTCTCCTCCGAAGATCATGTTTTCAAAGCCCTGGCTTTAGGTGCGCCGTACTGTAAGGCCATATGCATGGGCCGCGCGTTAATGATCCCGGGCATGGTGGGTAAAAACACTGAAAAGTGGTTGAGAGGAGAAGACGGTGGTCTTCCGACTACCGTTTCGAGATTTGGATCTTACAAAGAAGAAATATTTATGAATTATGAAGTATTAAAGGAAAAATACGGTTCGGAAGCCGAACATCTTCCTTTGGGTGCCATCGGCATTTTCAGCGTGACCGATAAAATCAAGGTCGGACTTCAACAAATAATGGCCGGATCCAGAAACTGGGCCGTTAAATATATCAGTCGAGATGACATATTCTCACTAACCGAAGAGTGTGCCAAAGTCACGGGTACGCCGTATGTAATGGACGCCTATCGGGAGGAAGCTCTCCGGATAATCGATTCTTGAAAAAATACAAAAATGGCATTACAATAACCACCAGAGGCGGCTTAAAAACATCTCTGGTGGTTTTTTCACCCCGGCTTTGGGATCACTTTCTTTCGCTGCCATCCTGATCAACAATCTTAAAATCGGGACATAGGATGATTAAAGAATACGGTCAAATACCCGGTGAATTTTATTCACACTTAAAAGTTTTTCACGAGTTGATGTCAATCAAGGTTCGTGAAATCTTATTTGTTTGCAGTCCCTATGATATATTCATCATGGAAGAGGATGGCAGTCCGGCATCAAGAATCATAAATGAATACAGTGGATTAAATCTTAGTCTTCCGCCCAGGGTAACACGGGCGTCTTCGGCCAGAGAGGCGCTGTCTCACTTGAATAAAAAAAAATTCGACATGGTTCTAACCATGCCCCATGTCGATGACATGGATGCGTTTTCATTGGGCCTGGAGGTTAAGAAATTCAACCCGAGTCTCCCTGTTATTCTCTTATCTCACAGCCCCATCGGTATTTATCCATTTCCGAAAAGCAAAAATTGTAAAGGGATTGACAAAAGTTTTATCTGGTCCGGCAATTCCGATCTGTTGCTCGCGTTGGTTAAAAACGTGGAAGATCGCATGAATGTTGAAAACGACACTCGGAAGGCAATGGTCCGGGTCCTGATTCTGGTTGAGGATTCACCGGTTTATTACTCTTCTTTTCTACCCATGATTTACAAAGAGATTGTCAAACAAACCCAGGCCGTCCTTGGCGCCGGTCTTAACGAAGAACACCGACTGCTCACCATGCGGGCCAGGCCAAAAATCCTGTTAGCGGAGAACTATGAAGAGGCCATGGAACTATGCCAAAAGTTCCGGTCATTTCTGTTCGGCATTATATCCGATACCCGTATCCCTAAAAATGGAAGGCTGATCGATGATGCAGGGTTTTTGTTACTGTCACAAATGAAAGAGGAAATCCCTGATCTTCCCCTTCTCTTGATGAGTTCAAAATCATCCAATAAGACAAAAGCAGATCAAATTCCGTCTGTTTTTCTGGATAAAAATTCTCCAAACCTTCTTACAGAGTTACACGATTTCTTTCTGAACCATTTAGGTTTCGGAGATTTTGTTTTCCGCATGCCGGACGGCACGGAAATCGACCGGGCGTGCGATCTTCGCACGCTTGAGGCAAAGGTTGCACAGATACCGGATGAATCGATTTATTATCATGCCGAGCGCAATCATTTTTCCAACTGGATTATGTCTCGTTCGGAAATCCCCCTGGCTTCCAAATTTCGACAGGTCAAAGCCTCTGATTTTGCAAGCGCCCATGACATAAGAAATTATATCATCGCCAATGTCCATGCATTGCGGAAGTGGCGTCAAAAAGGTGTGGTCGCTCAATTCAAAAGCCATAATTTCGATGCGGATGTTATGGACTTTGTTAAAATCGGCCAGGGTTCGCTGGGGGGTAAGGCCCGGAGTTTAGCCTTTATGTCCGCCCTGCTACATCAGAATCCGAAAATTTATGAAGATTATCCCGAAATTAATATCGAAATTCCAAAAACTCTGGTTGTAAGTACGGACGGTTTTGAATCTTTTATCACACAGAACGATCTAAAGCATTTTGCCACTGAAAATTATAAAAATGAAGAAGTTAGAGAAGTATTTTTACAGGCAGACATGCCCGAGTGGCTGGTCAAAGAATTGGAAGCCTATCTGGCCCAGGTGAAATATCCCCTGTCGGTGCGTTCTTCGAGTTTGCTTGAAGATGCCCAGTTCCAGCCCTATGCCGGAATTTATGAAACCTATATGATACCCAATAACCATTCCCAACTTTCCAAGCGCCTGGACCATCTCATTACCGCCATAAAACTGGTGTATGCGTCTACGTATTATGAAGATGCCAAGGCATTTTCTCGCAGCACATCAACTCAGCCTCAGGAAGAGGCCATGGCAGTTATTATCCAGCAACTGACCGGAGAAGAATATGGCGATTATTTTTATCCGGCCATTTCCGGAGTGGCCCAGTCTCATAATTTTTATCCGGTTTCCAAAATGAAACCCGAAGAGGGTATTGCCCATATTGCTTTGGGATTGGGAAGGACGGTTGTGGAAGGCGGCCGAACGGTGCGCTTTTCTCCAAAATATCCAAGTGTTATGCCCCAGTTTTCCATGGTTGATGATATCCTGGCAAACGCCCAGCGTTTTTTTTATGCCTTGAAGGTTAAAAATTATCCCGATGAACTTAACTTTCTGAAATATTCAAACCTGGTAAAAAGGGAGGTTGACGATGCTGAAGCGGAGTATCCTGTAAAGACACTTGCCAGTACGTATGTGCCGGAAGAACATCGTATTCGCGATACAGGCTATATGCCCGGGCCCAAGATTATAACTTTTAATCAGGTACTCAAGTACAATATATTTCCGTTACCTCATTTATTGACAGATCTGCTCGAATTGGGGCGAAAAGGCATGGGATGTCCGGTAGAAATTGAATTTTCGGTAAATTTAAGTTCCGATAAAAAAAAGAAAAGCGATTTCTTTTTTCTTCAAATGAGACCCATGGTTGCGGGTGGAGAACGGTTTGAGGTTCAAATTACCCGGCAAGAAATTAAAAACGCCTTTTGCCTTTCCAAACAGGCCCTTGGAAATGGAAAAAATGAAGTAATAGCAGATATTGTGTATGTTAAGCCGGATGATTTTCAACTCAAAGCTACGATAAAAATAGCAGGAGAAATTGATAAATTAAATGCGGGCTTGCTTAAAGAAAAACGCCCTTATCTTCTGGTTGGTCCGGGACGGTGGGGATCCGCCGACAGATGGCTGGGAATACCGGTGCAATGGCGCAATATTTCAGGTGTAGGCGCCATTATTGAACTTAGAAATGAAGAATTAAAGGCTGATCCTTCCCAGGGATCGCACTTTTTTCAAAATATAACGTCTCTGGGTATTCATTACATTACGGTTACTGAAGGCTCGGACGATTATTTTGATTGGGAATGGGTAGGTTCACAGCCTGCCATTCAAGAAACCACTTATTTACGGCATGTTAGACTGAATAACCCGTTTACCCTTAAAATTGACGGTAAAAAATCTCAATGTGTGATGATTTATAATTAATAAATTGACAGGAGGTTGTATATGACGGACATTTTGAATTTGATAAAGAACAGAGATCCGGGAGAAAGGGAATTCCATCAGGCTGTTGAAGAGGTAATTGAGTCAGTTCAACCTGTTTTGGACCGAAATCCACAATACCGTCAAGATGCTGTATTGGAAAGAATTACGGAGCCTGAACGCGTGATTATGTTTCGAGTCCCCTGGATGGATGATCAGGGACAAGTACATGTCAACCGTGCATTCAGGGTCCAAATGAACAGCGCCATCGGCCCTTACAAGGGCGGTTTGCGTTTTCATCCATCGGTCAACTTGAGCATCCTCAAGTTTTTGGCTTTTGAGCAGGTCTTCAAAAATGCGCTGACCACCCTCTCCATGGGTGGCGGCAAAGGTGGATCGGATTTTGATCCCAAGGGAAAATCCGATAACGAGGTGATGCGGTTCTGCCAGAGTTTCATGACCGAGCTTTTTCGCCATATCGGTCCGGATACGGATGTCCCGGCAGGAGACATCGGCGTGGGCGCCAGGGAAATCGGATATCTTTTTGGAATGTATAAGAAATTGAGCAACGAATTCACCGGTGTTTTGACCGGTAAAAGTCTGGGCTGGGGCGGAAGTCTTATTCGTCCGGAAGCAACCGGC
>JAFDHQ010000158.1 GCA_019308685.1 Deltaproteobacteria bacterium | reverse complement strand
ATTGAGCGCAAATAAAACCGAGAACGATCATACTTTGTTCGTATTTACAATTTCATGTATAAGTTATAGAAAGTAGCTGCATTAACAGATTCTGTCTTGAAATTCCTGGATGAGTAGAAGGGGAAACCATGCATTACCTTAGCCATTTAAGCCCAATAGCTTCGGAACTAAAGGATACGATAAAGAAAAACCGAAAACAAGCCAGGAGGAACAAAATAAAAAAAATACTGGGAACATTTATAATCGCCTTTATTATTTCCATGTGCGGATTCACATGCTATGATCATTATAAACCCCGTATCAAAAAATACATTGTCACTCAAATAACACAGGCCCGCTATCTGTGTGCTTCTATGAAATGGTGTTTAACCGAGGATGGTATGAAAAACTAAAAAATAGGAGGGTGTGATGATATGTGATAATAGATGCGAAATTGTGGAATGGAAGGCATCAAATCCACATTTAGTACAAGAAGTTGCGTCTCCAAATGTTAATATGGATGACGCCCGGCTTTTAACAATGGCCAAAGAAAAAATCGTTAAAGAAAATTCGAATAGAACGTCTATGGGATGTTCCAGTGGATGTGAATGCATACGCACGGGTGACCCGGAACGGTTATGGAGCGGGGACAGATATAGAAAAACAGTAATCACCGGAACAACCTCAGACGGAAGTGAATGGAAAGCGGAATTCTTATTCAAATTGAACTTGACCAAGATCAGATACTCAGGCGAATGTGTGCCTGTTGATCAACACATAGAACCGATTCATGTTGAAGTTGAGCCCATGCCATAGTTTGCCCGAATATTTCAAGAAAAACTATTGATTTCGATAAGCTTTAGAATTTCTGAGACGTTCGATTAATGGAGGCGACTATGATACCGAGATTATTTGTCAACTGTAATAATTTTAATGACAATTGTCAAAAAATGAAGAATATTAAAGAAAAATTGGGTGAATTATTTGAATTATTAAAATGGAAAGACGAACAATCTTGGGATGAAAACCTATACGCTTTAAAACAAAAAAATTATTATAAAGCACTGGAAAAATATTGTGCTGATTGTGATAATTACTTTCCTGCTACTGAAATTAGTTAGTGACCATCTATTGACGGTCCTGCTTTTTATTATCCGACCTTTGAATACCTGCCGGGACACTCTTAAAAAGGTCTTTATTTTATTGTGAAATCTTTTTTCCAATAGAGGCAACTTTTCTCGAGAACCTTCCCTTTTGATTTTTTATGGATTTTGAGATATATGTAATACGACCGAATTGACGTTGGTTTGGCCTTTTGCTTTTTTGGGCTCACTTATCGAAAACAGCTTTACACGATTTGGGTAAGAACAAATCTTCTGGGGTGTGAATCTTTTAGGAAAAATACTATTCCTTATGGGCAGTAACAATTTCAGATCCGAGAACCACTGGTAAGGAGGAAAACATGAAACAATCTTTGACAGCGTTATGCTGCATCACACTGATAATCATTTTCTTTTGGGATGTCGCAATAAGTGAAGAAAAAATTTTAAAAATGTCCACGACAACGAGCACTCAAGCTTCAGGACTTCTCGACGTCCTGTTGCCGGAATTGGAAAAAGACACGGGGATAAAAGTTAAGGTTATTGCCAAAGGAACCGGAGCGGCCATTCGAGACGGTATGGACGGTAATGTGGATATTATCTTTGTCCATGCCAAGGCCAGAGAGGAAAAGTTTATTCAGGAAGGTTACGGCACAAAAAGATATGCGGTCATGCACAATGATTTCGTGATATTGGGGCCGCCAAATGATCCGGCGGGAATAAACGGTTTGATCAGTGCCGCCGAGGCCCTGAAAAAAATCGCCGCCGTCAAGTCAGCTTTTATATCACGCGGTGATGACAGCGGCACCCATACCAAGGAACAAACGCTCTGGAAAGCAACCGGAATACCTCTTGAGAAAAAAACCGATAAGATCATAAAAAAAGGGAAAAAAAGAGAAATCACTTTTGTCCACCCTGCGGAATCGGGCCAATGGTATCTGTCCATTGGACAGGGTATGGGAAAAACCCTGACCGTTGCTGATGAAAAGAAGGCGTATACCTTGGCAGACAGGGGAACGTTTATAAAATACAAGTATGGTCGGGATGTTCCCATTGAATTGAATGTCCTCTGTGAAGGAGATCCAATCTTGGCCAATCCCTACGGGGTTATCCCGATCAACCCCAAAAAACATTCCCATGTAAATTACGAACTGGCCCAGGCGTTTGCCCAATGGCTGGTATCCGACAAGGGTCAATCGGTGATTGCCAACTACCGCCTTATGGGCAAACAGCTGTTTTATCCGGATGCCATTAAATAATCGGCATTTTAAATGAGGGATCGGGAAGCTTTTTCGATTAAATACTATGGATCTTTTGATTGACAGTTTTATTTCGGCTTTTTTTCTTATCTTCTCTTTTGATGCCGAAATGATCTTCATCGTAGGAGTGTCTCTAAAGGTGAGCATAGCGTCGACGCTAATTGCCGGAATTGTCGGTGTGCCGGCAGGATTTATGATCGCCTTTGAATCGTTTCCCGGCAAGCGAATAGTGATTACGGTTCTGAACACCTTGTTGGCTTTGCCCACGGTCGTTATCGGCCTTTTCGTCTACACATTCATTTCCCGGAGAGGCATATTCGGGCCTTTTGATTTACTCTACACTCAAAAAGCAATTATCATCGGCCAAGTAATTCTGATTATTCCCGTTGTTACGGTGTTTACCATTACTGCTATCAACCGTATCGATGAGCGCTATCGCAAGACCGCCATGACGCTGGGTGCGAACCGGATTCAAACCGCATGGGTCATCTTCCGGGAAGCCCGCTTCGGAATTATTGCAGCGATCATTGCATCCTTCGGCCGGGTAATTTCGGAAGTTGGAATCAGCATGATGCTGGGTGGGAATATCAAAGGATTTACCCGAACCATGACTACGGCGATGGCATTAGAATATGACAAGGGGGCATTCATCCTTTCTATTGCGTTAGGAATCGTATTACTGGGAATCAGCTTTGGAATGAATATGCTATTTCACTTTTTTCAAGGAAGAAGTCGAGCATGACGGTTTATGAGTTACACCAACTAACGAAAATCTATGACGAAAGAACCGTTTTAGATATCCCCGATTTGAAGATCAAAGAAAATCGTATCTATTCCCTATTGGGACCGAACGGGACAGGGAAAACAACCCTGTTGAATATCCTCGGCTTTTTGGAGCCGCCGTCCGGCGGAAAGATCACCTACCGTTCCAAACCGGTCCGATTTGTTGAATCGGAACTACAGGCCCTGCGCCGTGACGTAATACTGGTTGATCAATTTCCGATCTTGTTTACAGCCACGGTATGGAAAAATTTAGAATTTGGCCTCAAAGTCAGAAAAATTTCTAAAGGTAAAAGGACTCGTATGATCCAAGAGGCTTTGGATTTGGTTGGAATGCGCGATTTTGCTTTGGCTCAAGCCCATAAACTTTCCGGAGGTGAAACCCAGCGGGTGGCCTTAGCCAGGGCATTAGCGCTTTCCCCCCGGGTTTTTTTGTGCGATGAACCGACGTCCAGTGTCGATGTCGAGAACCAGGCAATCATTCTAAATATTCTTAAACGAATCAACCAAACAAAGCGAATGACCATCGTGTTTACGACCCATGATCGCACACAGGCCCGAACCATTTCAGATCAAACCCTGGTTCTGGATCGGGGCAGACTCTTAGAAGCCGGTTACGATAATATCTTTTCAGCGGTTCCGGATCTTAACAGCCTTGGAGAGACAAAATGCGTTATTCACCCGAATATATCATTGCTTATGGACTCACATAAGATAAAACCTGCCAAAGACAGATTCAGGATACTTATCGATCCCAAGCAGATCCATCCGTTACGAAAAGCCGGGAAGGAATTTCCGGTTAATGTACTACAGGGCATAGTACGTCAAGTGGTGGATGAAAATTCAAAGATTCGGGTTGTTGTAGACTCGGGAGTTCGATTAATTTTATTGATGACTGAAAAAACTTATCGTCATAGCCAAATATTCGTCGGCGATTCCATAACATATTACATTCCACCCCAAGCGATTCAAGCGATCGATTAAATCAGTTTTCTTTTTTCATTTTTTTTGGTATTTGTAATGAAGTTGAAAAAAGCTATCACGTCATAAACAAATGAATCAAACACATAAAATATTTTTCCCATACGGTTTAAGTAAACAACATACAGCCCTAACTGATCGCAAATAAAATAATAGAGCTATTCTATTTCTCAAAAATTTTCACTCTACGGGCTAACCTCTTCAATTATATGTATTTTCTTTGGAGAATATTGTAACAATGCCAAAACAAATTCGTGTCCTTTTGTTCGATTTAGGAGGCGTTCTCGTTGAATTGAACGATATATCAACATTGCTACATTTGAACGGCGACGAAATACCTATGAACAAACTTTGGTCGGATTGGCTGTCCTCTCCGGCTGCACGTGCTTTTGAAATGGGCATTTCCACCAAAGAGCAATTTGCAGACAAATACATTGAAGAAATAAATTTACCCATAAAACGCGATGACTTTCTCAAGGCATTCACTCAATTGCCGAAAGGTCTGTATGCTGATGCTGTTAGACTCATACAACGTTGTCGAGAACATTATTATACCGCGAGTTTGAGCAACACCAATGCGCTGCACTGGCAGAGACTTACCCATGAAATGGGTATCCATAGGATGTTCGATCAACATTTCCCATCACATCTGACCGGAAAACTCAAGCCGGATCGTGAATCTTTTGAATATGTTCTTCAAATTCTTCATTGTGATCCGTCAGCGATTATTTTCTTAGATGATAACGAAATAAATGTTAAGGGTGCAAGATCAGTTGGAATGATCGCCTACCTCGCCAATGGCCCACGGGAAGCCGAAAATATTTTAGAGGAAATAGGAATCTTATCACCTGAATCTTAAACGAGGCGGATTTTTTCACCTTTACCCTTCTGCTCCCAATCCTTTGAGAAACCTCCTGTGTTCCGGCAACAAACAAGAAAAGTGTGCATCTTAAATAGTAGATAACTGGTTTCACATTATTTGTGAAATCTATTACACAATTTTACTGATGTATGATTTAGTTGTTTGCTAACTATTGTATTTTATTGCCTTATTATCACTTGATCATTTGTGCACGCTTTTTGCAACAGAACTTGTATTTTTTCGTCACATTTCCTCATACAGGAGCTATATGACATTAAACAAAACATAACCTTTTTAACCAGAGAGTATCCAATGATAATTAAAATTAATGGTTCTGAACTTGAAATTTCTGAAGAAAAAGATGTCTATCTTGGATCTAAAACATCAGGGCAAATCTTTAAAAAATGGCATGGACTCGAAGAAGATGTAAAAATTGGATTAGAAATGATACAAAATAAAGCTGAGGCGTTAATAATAGAATCCAGGGAATTGTTATCCGCGAAACCCGATTAGAAGCTATCTCAAAAAAGTCTTTTCCCCTAATCTCTGCCTGGCCTGCGGTGGCAACCTCATGGTGCTGACATTCGACATCTAATCGCAGACCTTCTAACGTCAAAAGCATTTCCGTCCGAATATCCTGAAACTTGTCCATGGGCGGAACCGGGAAATATCCCTCTTTATGTCTCGGTTTATACCCGAGATTGGGACATTCCTCTCTTCCGCTGTTCCAAATCCCTTCAACAGAATCGATCTCATAAAATGCACGGTTATTGGATGATTCAAATCGGATATCATCAAAGCCGAAGCCGTCTTCAAAACTCGAC
>JAFDHQ010000016.1 GCA_019308685.1 Deltaproteobacteria bacterium | reverse complement strand
TCAATAATGAAAATGAGTTGCCCTCCTGTGAACCAAAATCCCTTGCCATTTAAAACGGTATCCGCTATTAATTAATAGCGTTGTACTTTATAGTTATTTGCTAACATTCTGTTTCTTATTCTATTGCATTAAGACTAATGCGCCTGTGGGAAGAGATTGTTTTTCATTTTAATAAAGGAATCGTAATTTAACGGAATCGTAATTTAACGCTCTGTACAGTATGGTTATGAAATCATTTGTAAATCGAAAAACAGGTTTCTGGCTCCTTGGCATCATCTTTTTTGTCCAAAATCTATCTTTTGCCCAGGATGCCCGGTTGACGAATATAATTGTTACAAATACGCGAGACGACCTTCTTGTTTACCTGAAAGTTGAAGATGCTTTTAGAGAAAAAATGAAAAAGGCTGTATTCAGTGGTGTTCCTGCCACATTTTCATTCTTCATTACGCTCTACAAGGTGCGCAATCTTTGGTTCGACAAAAAGATAGCCGATATAACAACAACAAATACCATCAAGTACAATAACCTGAAAGAAGAATTTGTTGTAAAACGGTCGTGGGATGGTGGTAGACGGCAGATTACAAAATCTTTCACAGAGGCCCAAAAATTGATGGCTGTAGTCGACAGCCTGAAAGTTGTCGCTCTTGGTAAGCTTGAAAAAGGTGGGCATTATCAAATAAGAGCTAAGGCTGAACTTAGCAAAATCACCCTTCCTTTTTATCTGCATTATATCCTTTTTTTTGTTTCTCTATGGGACTTTGAAACCGACTTGTATACCATCGATTTTATCTACTAGACTGACCAATTATCATGGCAAGAAAAAAATACAAAAAGCCGAAATCCTATATTTCGGAAGAAGAGCGCAACAGAAGAAAGCGTGAGGTCATTATTATTTTTGTCATTATTGCCGTGGTTACCATACTGACCTTTGCCGAGAGCCGGATAATATATTTTGGCGCCGGTATCCCAATTTCCAATACCATCCTGATGTTTATATTGATCAATATCAATTTGCTGTTGCTTATCTTGCTCATATTTCTTGTCTTCAGAAATTTGGTAAAGCTACTTTATGATAGAAAACGAAAAGTAATGGGCGCAAAGCTTCGAACGAAACTTGTGGTCGCATTTATCGCGCTTTCACTTTTGCCGACCATTATTCTTTTTTTCTTCTCCATTAACTTTATTACAAATAGTATTGAATTCTGGTTTAACGTTCCGGTAGAACAGGCGCTTGAAAATTCATTGCGTGTGGGTCGAAGTCAATATTGGCATGCTGAAGAGAGCAGCCGGTTTTTTATGGAAAGGATATCCTACCAGATAGAAACAAAAAAACTTTTGGATCCCACAAAGAAAAAAGCCCTTTCCCATTACATTCAGATTGTCCAGCGAGAGTTTAATCTTCATGCCGTTGAAATTTATGACCCCAATGCAAGTCGTCTGACCTTTGCCCTTTCTACGGAATTGGAAGATATACCGTTTGGGGTTGTTTCTGCCGATAATCTTCTAAAAGAAATGCCGCTAAAAGGTGTCCGTTCAATTTCTGAAAGTATATTCACGGGGGAGCTCATTAGAACTATTGGAACCATCCCCTTTGGAGCAAAGCGTAGGAATGCAGAGGCATTTGTTGTCCTATCCAGACTGATGCCACCAGACCTTTCCGAGAATATGGCGTCCATTTCCAGAGGTTTTGAAGAATACCAGCAGATAAAACTTCTTAAGAGACCGATTCAGGTTACCTATTATATTGCCCTATCCATCGTCGGGCTGCTGGTTGTATTTTGTGCGGTATGGTTTGGCTTCTTCCTGGCGAAAACCATGACCATACCGATCATGGAACTCGCTGAAGGAACCCGCAGAGTTGCAGAAGGAGACTTGAGTTTCAGTATTGGCCATGTGGCTGACGATGAAATCGGGAGCCTTGTTAATTCATTTAATAAAATGACCAGAGATTTGCGGATCGGCAGGAATCAACTGGAGCTTTCTGCTCGCCTGCTTCGAGAACAGAATGTAGAGATTGAAAAAAGACGGCAGTATATGGAAATCGTTCTTGAAAATGTTTCTGCCGGTGTAATTACACTTGACGCGGGAGGGTTCATTTCCACGATTAACAAGTCGGCTGAAAAAATGTTGAACCTCAAGTCAGATGAGATCATCAATAAGAGTTATAAAAAGCTTTTAGATGAGCAGCTTCTGAATCTTGCCGAAGAGGTCATGGAGAAACTTAAGACATCACGTAACCGTTCCGTGGAGTTGCCGTTAAAATTGACCGTAAGTGGAAGTCCTTCAAGTTTTTTGATGCAGGTAACCGCTCTTGAAGACGAATCCGGTCAGCACATGGGTATCGTCATCGTATTTGATGATATGACGGAGCTCGAAAAGGCCCAGCGCATGGCTGCATGGCGTGAAGTTGCTCGCAGGATTGCACATGAAGTAAAGAATCCGTTGACGCCGATAGCGCTTTCAGCCCAGCGTCTTAAGCGTAAGTATTCCGAGCAGATTAACCAGCCGGTTTTTGATGAATGTACACAGACCATCACGGAGCATGTAGAACTGATTAGAAATCTTGTGGACGAATTTTCATTCTTTGCAAAATTTCCCACAGCAAATCCAAAGCCCTGTGATTTGCCGCCGATCATTGAAGAAACCCTGGCGCTTTATAAAGAGGGGCATCAGACGATTAATTTTGAGTTCAATATCATAGACGATATTCCACTACTTAACCTTGACCGTCAACAGATCAAACAGGCGATGATCAATCTTGTGGACAACGCTATAGCGTCAATAAAGAATGACGGGAGTATTTTGATTACATTAACCCATGATCCAATTTTAAAAATTGTTCGGATGGAGGTTTCAGATAATGGAGGGGGTATTTCCGATGAAGAAAAAACGCGGCTTTTTGAACCTTATTTTTCAACGAAAAAGTCCGGAATGGGTTTAGGACTTACGATTGTAAGCACAATTGTCTCTGATCATAACGGTATGATACGTGTGCAGGACAATCGCCCGAGGGGTGCAAAATTTATATTAGAATTTCCAGTTTAAGGAGTTAATGCATATGTTTCCTTCTATTTTGATTGTTGATGATGAACCTTCCATACTCCAATCTTTAAGCGGCCTCCTTTCGGATGAAGGCTTTGAGGTTTTAACCGCTGCTAACGGATATGAAGCATTGAAAATCGTAGATACCGAGTTTCCGGATCTTGTTTTGCTTGATATTTGGATGCCGGGTATTGACGGTATTGAAACATTAAAGGAGATAAAGAAGGACAATCCTTATATTCAAGTCATAATTATATCCGGACACGGGACAATAGAAACCGCTGTTAAAGCTACAAAACTTGGCGCATTCGACTTAATCGAAAAACCGCTTTCAATTGATAAAATAATTGTGGCGATTAATAATGCTTTAAATTTCAGAAGACTTGAAGAAGAAAATAAATATCTGCGTAAAAAGACATTAGAAAAACACTCGATAACCGGAAACAGCCCTCCGATTGTGGCCCTGAAAAAACAGATCGCTATTGCAGCTCCAACAGATGCATGGATACTTATTACCGGCGAAAACGGGACCGGAAAGGAACTGGTTGCTCGCACCATACACCAGTTGAGCTCACGTGCAGATTATCCGCTGGTTACTGTCCATTGTGCCGCAATTCCCGAAGAACTTACCGAAAACGAGCTGTTTGGACAGGAAAAGGGAGCCCTTACTGACGCCACAACAAAAAAGATCGGGAAATTCGAATTGGCCAACAATGGGACTATTTTTCTGGATGAAATCGGTGATATGAGCTTGAAGACCCAGTCAATAATCCTTCGAGTATTGGAAGAAAAACAGTTTCAGCGGGTAGGAGGAACCAGAACCTTGAGTGTAAATCTCAGGGTCATTGCATCCAGTAATAAAGATCTTGAAAAGGAGATAGAAAAGGATAATTTCAGAGAAGATATTTACTACCGGTTGAATGTGATACCCATCGAGGTTCCGTCTTTAAGGGATCGCGTTGAAGATGTTCCTCTTTTGGTTGAAACATTTTTTGCTGAATGTGCAAAAAAAGATCGAAGTGAAAAAAAGAAAATGACCCGGAAAGCACTTGATATGTTGTGCAATTATTCCTGGCCGGGAAATATCAGGGAGCTGAAAAATCTTGTTGAACGGCTTGCCATTATGGTGGAAAAAGATGTTATTGACGAATTCGATCTGCCTGCACCTTATAATCCGGATACAGCGGACGGGATGACAACCGTGGAGTCACAGCTATTTTTAAACCACTCTTTAAAGGACGCGAAAAAAGCTTTTGAACGAGAATTTATTAAAAGAAAACTTTTACAGTATAATAACAATATTACTAAAACAGCTGAAGCAATTGGCATTGAGAGAAGTTATCTAAACAAAAAAATCAAGAGCCTGGATGCAGGTTAAAGCGCTTTCTTGAGACAAAATTATTCTTGGAAAGGTACGGGGATTGAGGATTATCAGCGGTAGATTGAAAGGTAAAAAACTGTATTCCGTTCAAGGTGTTACCATAAGACCGACCGCTGATCGATTGCGCGAATCGATTTTTAACATCCTGTCCTTTCGAGTTCATAAGGCCATAGTTCTTGATCTATTTGCGGGAACCGGAGCTCTGGGTATTGAGGCACTGAGCCGTGGGGCTGAATCGGCAGTATTTGTCGATAATGACCCTGGAGCTTTATCTGTAATAAAGCATAATATCACATCGTGTTCTTTTGATAAACAAGCCCATATTATTAGATGGGATATAAAAAAGAATTTAAACTGTTTAAAATCTGCAAGGAGAGCCTTTGATCTTGTGTTTCTTGATCCTCCTTACAACCAGAACATAGTAAAACGCGCTTTGTTCGATCTTGAGCATACAAGATCTCTGGAAAAAGGGGCTCGTATTGTTGTTGAGCACTCTTTTTTGGAGCCGATCCCGGACGATCTTTTCATGTTTGAGATTGCAGACCGGAGAAGATACGGAAAAACACTTGTTTCCTTCTTAACTTATGTGGTATAGAGCTTTTCTTTTTATTTAAGGGGTCGTTTTTCAAAAGTTTCTTCGCTACTAAAAAGGACTGATGATAGATGGAAAAAATTGCCATATATCCGGGATCCTTTGATCCGGTTACAAACGGTCATATTGATATTGCTGAAAGAGGGCTTAAACTTTTTGACAAGATTATCGTAGCCATATTGCATAACCCGGTTAAAGATTTTCTTTTTACCGTTGAAGAACGTCTGGAAATGCTTGAAAATAGTTTTAAAGACTATCCGGATATCACAGTGGAAACTTTTGACGGTCTTCTTGTGGATTATGCCGCCCGTCGGAAATCTATTGCCATACTGCGTGGGATGCGCGCTGTATCTGATTTTGAATATGAGTTTCAGCTTGCGCTTATGAATCGCAGATTGAAAAGAGAGATTCAAACCGTTTTCCTTATGACCGGTTTGCGATGGATTTTTACCAGTTCATCAATAATAAAGGAAGCGGCCCAGTTTGGGGGGGACATCACAGGTATGGTGCCACCGCTGGTCAACAGGAAATTAAAAGAAAAGTTCGGCATTGCTTCTTAAAGTATGTTGTTGCTTTCCATCTCCACCTATTGTCCATCCGGAAACGGTAGATTTTGGTTTCCGGCAAGGCCCGCGCGAGTTTTCAACCACAAGCATAGCACAAGCTATTCTGAGGATTGAAAACGAGCGAGAACGCTGCCGGGGGCCGAAAGATACCGTTTCTGGATGGGCATTAATTGATTCCTGCTTTAGTATACAATTCAAAAAAATGATGGGTGGGGCCATAGCCTTGCCCAATGGATAGAGAATGTTCTATGGCGCCGGTAATATATTTCTTGGCAAGTGATACGGCTTGGAAGAACTTTTTGCCGAGTGCAATATTCGCCGCTATGGCCGAAGAAAAAGTGCAGCCCGTACCATGGGTATTTTTCGTTTTCACCCGATGACTATGTAGTTCTTTATATTCCCTTCCATCATAGAGGACATCCGTGGCACGGTCTCCTCCCAGGTGCCCCCCTTTTATTACCACTTTTTTTGTTTTGAGCTTTAAGATGTCACTGGCAGCGCTTTTCATATCATCTATGTTTTTAATTTCCCTACCGATGAGCGCTTCGGCTTCATAAATGTTGGGTGTGATGACCTCGGAGAGGGGAAAAAGATAATCCACCAGGGCGTCCTGGGCATCTTGATTGAGCAAACGATATCCGCTTTTGGAAACCATTACCGGATCGAGCACCACAGGAGGCGGATTAACGGTCTTCAGAGCTTTTGCGATGGCCTTGATCAGTTCAATGCCGGACACCATCCCTATTTTTACCGCATGGATTTTTACATCCTCAAACAGACACGTAATTTGATCATGTACGATCCGGGGCGCCATCTCCTGAATGTCATACACTTTTTGCGTATTTTGGACGGTAACGGCCGTAACGGCACTCATGCCGAAGACGCCATGGGCCTGGAAGGTTTTTAGATCGGCCTGGATTCCGGCGCCGCCTGAAGAATCCGAACCTGCGATGGTGAGGGCTATTTTCATGATAACCTCCTAGTGTCCATCCATAAACGGCATCTTTTGGCCCCCGGCGGCGTTCTCGCTCGTTTTCAATCCTCGACATAGCGCGCTATGCCTGCGGTTGAAAACTCCCTCGGGCCTTGCCGGAAACCAAAATCTACCGTTTCTGGATGGACACTACCTAATCTATTTATTTAAATATTGAAACACTGTTTTTTCGTTACGATCCCTTATGCATGAGTTTGTACGGTGTAGTTGCGGATTATTCATGGAACGGTTACATTAAAAAAACTCCCCGACCCCTCATTAAACTGATGGGGGCCGATGGTCTGCATAAACATCATACGGGTCGAATTTTCAAGATGAATTCTTGATTAAAGCAAACTGAAAACGCAAAATGGCGGATCTCGTGTTACCATGGTTTTGTGCTTGACATAACTGTACCCAAAAACTATCTTTTTTAGTAATAACAGTAAGAGAAAAAATCAAAAGGTCGGGTTATTACAGTGAATTTAAGAGATATCGGTGAATTTGGTTTTATCAAAAGAATCAGCCGGGGCTGTTTGATTCGTCCTCAAAATATTATCAAAGCCATCGGTGATGATGCCGCCGCCTTTTTTCCTCCACCCCACGAAGTCATTCTCGTTACTACGGATTTGCTTGTTGAAGGGGTTCATTTTTTCAGAAATACAACTTCCGGATTTAATTTAGGATATAAAGCGCTATCTGTGAACTTGAGCGATATTGCCGCAATGGGCGGAATCGCTCGTGAAGCATTTATCAGTATTGCCGTTCCCGATGACTGCGACTTAGATTTTTTAGAAGAACTGTATAACGGAATGAAAAGACTGGCTGCTGAATTCGGCCTTAATATTCTGGGGGGTGACACGACTCTTTCGAAAACGGATTTAATCATAAATATCTCGGTCTTGGGATCTGCATTTGAAAAAGAAATATTGTACCGTAATACCGCTCAACCGGGTGATATCATTTGTTCAACCGGTTTTTTAGGAGACAGCCGGGCCGGATTGCATTTGATAACCCATAATATCGAAGCGGATTCCAACGAATTGAAGACGCTGCGTGACGCCCACGTCATACCCAAACCCGATCTTCGGGAAGGTCGATTTCTTGCACGTCAGGGCGGCGTTCATGCAATGATCGATGTTAGCGACGGACTCAGTTCCGATATTGGACACATCGCAGAAGAGAGCAACGTCGGCATCCGTCTGTATTCTGAAAAAATACCCATCTCCAATAATCTGGAAAAGTTTTGTGCCCGGTTTGATTTTGATCCGGTTGAATATGCTCTTGCCGGTGGTGAAGATTATACCCTGTTGTGCACGATATCACCGGATAGAGTGGATCATATCGCGGCGAATTATCTGAGGAGGTTCCGGAACCCGCTGTATCAGATTGGCGAAATAACCGATTCAGGAAAAATGGAACTGTTTCTTTCGAACGGTCAGATCAGATCCTTTTCGCCTTCAGGCTGGGACCACTTTAAAACAAAATAAATTTTATTTTCTAATTTTAGTGTCGGTCTTTTCCGAATATTTTTCCAGGCGGTTATAGCGGTTCATGGCAGATTTTGCAAAACGACCAATGACTCTATCAAGGTCGGAATCGCTCCAAACGGATCTAAAATCTTCTGAGGAAAAGAGACGCCTGCTCACCTTGAAATGCGGTTCACGTCCCAAGATAAGGGTGATGTCTTCATAATTAAAATCGACTTTGTCCCCAAAAATACTTTCAAACAATTCCTTGATGGTGTGGACGAAAAAATTGATGACATCCTCGGTGGTTTCTGCCAAGTTGAGTTTTTTCCTGAAGTCAGGAAGGGCTTTATGCTCATACTTGGTGAAGGAAAACTGTCGTGCCATGGCATTTCTCCTTTCCCTAATAATGAATAAATATCATAAAGAAATCAATACCTCAAGACATTTTTTTCTTCATGAAACAATCCGGATAAATTCGGATTCCATCTCTTTCCTGCCAGCCTTTATGGCCTGAAGGACCCGGTTGAAATTGTCCTGAGCAGATTTTGGCTTTTGGCGAAGGTTCGCCTTTTGGGTAGGACACAGATACCAGGTGCAGACCCAGGGTCTGACAATCCGTGGTAACATACAGCCGTTGGGGCTCCAGTAACCACATGTTTCTTTCAAATTCGACAGGAGTTGGGCAGGGGGAATCTGATGACCATTAAGATGAAGGAAGAGCAGATCCTTAAAATCCATCCAGACTTTGGCTGTCAGGCAGCAGTGATCCGGGCACCAGGGACATGTAACTACGCACAGGTCATCCAGAAGAGAAAAAATCGACTCCAGCCGAATCTGTACATCCCGGGCCAAAGCTACCGCCCGATCCATTTTAGGACGATGAAGCCGGATAAGGTCACCAAAATTCCGATTAACGGTTTTCCATGTGGCCGTGTCTCCCCACAAGGGTTTGGTTTTGCAAAAGTGGTTCCCCATAAGTTTATTTACTGTAAAGGCGTTCAAAAACCAAAATTTTAAAAAATATCAGATTCTGATACATTTTCCAAATTGACTCAATAGGTTATACAATTCATTTTTAGAATACCACATTTTTTTTACTTTCTATAAAAAAAGAACTTGAAAGCTATTTTTCATTATGGTAGGCATTTTTTTTGGTTTTTGCGCCCACATTTTTTACTTTAAGACATTGAAAGGATTTTAATGAAATGACTCCGAAAAAAGAACTGCAAATTGCTTACGGCCTCATTATTATTCTGTTTTTAGTGGGTGTGGTAAGCTATGCAGGTTTTCCTCCCGAGACCCCGGATCAGCCCGTAAGAATAATGTATAAGGGCGTTGCAGGAAAGGTTTTATTTGACCACAAAACACATGCTGAAGAGGCAGGGTATGGTCTTTCCTGTAGCGACTGTCATCATCATCCCGAAGATGAGGACACCTCACTTCGGGCCTGCGGTGACTGTCACCAAGTGCCGGCGGAAGGTCAGAAATTCCCTGAATCCTGTTTGGAATGTCATGACGCTGATGAGATCGAAGATTCAGAAATCATAAAAAAGACGGATGCCTTCCATTCCCAATGCGAGGAGTGTCATCAGGAAAGTGGCGCCGGCCCGGAAGAAAATAGATGCAGTTGGTGCCATGTCTCATAGGCCGTTTGCCGTATCGTTACCGGTGACGGCTTTTTTGTGTTCGATCACCTCAACACCGAAAAACAATATAGGTTAAACGATGATAAAAAGATCCTTTATCGGTTTGGCAAAACCCAGGATAGAATATGAAGCTCTGGATCTTACCGTACCGGAGCCCAGAATATTTCCAACCTCAAAAAAGGTAACGCTTTTATTAAACCAAGCCTATGAACCCTTTGGCAAAAAAAACGCTGTGTTATTAAAAAAAGGCGATACGGTTAAGACCGGTCAGAAGCTTTCCCTCTATGAGGGCAGTGATGTTTATGTCATTTCCAGTGTTACCGGGTCCATATCTTCCATTTCTCCCTTCTTGGGTGAATTTGGCCGCTCTTATACTGCCATTGCCATAGATGTTGCTGAAGATGAAGAGATGGATGAGCAATTCAAAGCCCTGTCCGTGGAACCCACCATGGATATTGCCAAAGAGTATCTGTCTTTTATTCCCGGCAACCCACCCGCAAGTCTCTTTTCCAGTGGCGACACATCGCCGTCCATAGATACCATCGTTATTTGCGGAGTTGATTGTGATTTATTAATTACCGCCAATCAGCATGCCCTATTATCTGATGAAAAAGCGATCGCAAAGGGAGTGGGTATTTTAAAACATATTACCGGAATTGAAAATATTATCATGGCCGCACCCGAGCATCTTATGCAAAATGCCGGCGTAAGCGGAGCCCAGGTAAGGGTTGTTGATGCAGAATATCCTGCGACACTTCCTCGCATGATCATGCAAGACATCCTGGGCAAAACAGTACCTGCCGGTAAAACCTGTGAGGAAATGGGCGTATGCTTTGTCAGTGCCGAGGCCGTGGCCGCCATCGGCATGGCGTTTGACCAGGGTTACATACCGCGTTACAAAAAGTTAAACCTCATCAAAAAAGATGGGGATTCGGTGATGATATCAGCCCGGATCGGAACACCGGTCCATGAAATTTTTTCTGCCTATGATGTTACCATAAATGAAAAAGATCGCATTATCTTGGGCGGGCCCATGACCGGTTCTTCAATCTATTCGGAGCATCACCCGATTCAACCCGATACCAGCGCTATTATTGTTCAGGACGGTCGAGACCTGGCACTGGTTTCAGACTATCCCTGTATTAACTGCGGCGAGTGTATTCGCATCTGTCCGGCAAAAATTCCGGTGAACATGCTTGTCCGATTTCTGGAAGCCGGGAAATATGAAGAAGCCGCAGAAGAATACGATCTTTATTCCTGCGTCGAATGCGGTCTTTGCAGCTTTGTCTGTGTATCGAGAATGCCGATATTGCATTATATAAAGTTGGCGAAGTATGAACTTGGCCGGATTAGTACAGCGGAGGCGACAAATGCTTAATCAGAAAAAATTCATCGTTTCACACGCCCCTTTCTGGCATGATGGGAGCACAATAACCGCCCGGAGTTATAATATGTTAATTGCCACGCTGCCTGCGGTGCTGTTTGGTCTTATAAACTATGGCATGCCTGCAGTAGGTGTTGTTTCACTCTCTATTTCCTCTGCCATTGTCTGGGAATTGCTGTTTAATAAAATATCAAAGCGAACGATTACCATCGGAGACGGTAATGCCGCTCTGATCGGCATTCTCTTTGGTATGCTGTTGCCGGCGACTTCTCCATGGTGGCTTGTTATAACCGGTACCTTTGTTGCGGTGGTTATCGGTAAACACATATTCGGCGGAATCGGCGGAAATCCTTTTAACCCGGTTCTTATCGGAATGGCCATACTGATGGTGTCCTGGAAAGATTTTTTTGATTTTAACGAAGCCCTGGTAAACTATGATCTCGGTTTTGCAATGGTTTACCCGCTTTCCGCCCTCAAACATTTGGGCACATCCGGCATCGATGCCTTTAGCGCGGCTGATCTTTTAATGGGCCAGCAGTCCGGAGCTATCGGAGCAACCTTTGGACTGGGCCTTATTATCGGCGGAATTTATCTGATCATCAGAGGGGTTATCCGATGGGAGATATCGCTATCATTTCTGGCCGGTGTCTTTGTCACCGCTTTGTTTTTCAATATTTCCGATCCTGCCCGTTATGCGGGACCTGCTTTTCATCTTTTAACCGGTTATACCCTGATCGGAGCGTTTTTTCTGGCTACGGAAGACTCTTCTTCACCGGTTAACTTTATCCCCATGCTTATTTATGGTGCCGGCACCGGGATAATGGCGGTGCTTATAAGAAATATCGGTGCCTATGTGGACGGCGTAGTATTTGCAATTTTGCTAATGAATCTTGTAAATCCACTTTTGGACAAAATCAGGCCCAAAGCGCTTGGAAAGGTTGTTTAACATGCGTGAATTAATAAAAATGGTCGTGGTCCTTACCGTGTTGGCCGCCTTCTCCGGTGGCCTGCTTGCCGGCCTCCGGAACGGAACGGCTGCTCAGATCGAAAAACAACAGCTTGAATTTGTAAAAGGGCCGGCCATCAAAAAGATTCTTGAAGGTGCTTCCAATGATCCCATTGCCGACCGATTTAAAATATTAGACGGCGACGTTGAAAGAAGTTTCTTCGTCGGAAAATTTGACGGCAAGGCCGATACGGTTGCATTTGAGAGTTTCGGAAAAGGGTACGGAGGTGATGTCGGCCTGATGGTGGCTGTTAAATTGGACACTGACAAGATTGTCGGCATAGAGGTTACGACCCATAGTGAGACCCCCGGGCTGGGAGCAATGGCAAAGGATGATCCGGCGTTCACTTCTCAATTTGAAGGCTTTTCCATTACTGAGCCTGTTAAAGTTACGAATGACGGTGGCCAGGTGAATGCAATCAGTGGCGCAACGATTACTTCCCGGGCGGTTTGTAAGGCTACGACCGATGCCGGAAATATCTATAAAAAGCTGAAACCCCAGCTTTCTGAAAAAATAAAAGAATTTAACAAATAGGGAGATCAAGATGGCTAAGACGATCACTCAGGAATTTACCAAAGGACTGTGGGCGGAAATACCACCGTTTCGGCTTGTGCTGGGTCTATGTCCGGTGTTGGGTGTTACCACAACCATGGAAAACGGAATCGGAATGGGTCTGGCCACGACATTTGTCCTGTTATGCTCGAACATTTTGGTTTCGGCATTGAGGAACATCATTCCACCAAAGGTAAGAATCGCCTGTTTTATCATCATTATTGCAACGTTTGTTATTGTGGTGGAGCTGGTGATGCAGGCCTATGCCTATCCGCTGTTTCTCAAATTGGGCCTGTTTATCCCCCTGATCGTGGTTAACTGTATTGTTCTGGGACGAGCCGAAGCTTTTGCATCCAAAAACGGTCTTCTGCCTTCAATGGCCGACGGTCTGGGTATCGGCATCGGCTTCACCCTTTCCCTGGCCGCTCTGGGTGCGATACGGGAAATTTTCGGAACCGGTACTTTTTTCGGTGCATCGGTATTCGGACCTTCATTTCAGCCGTTCACATTCATGATTCAGGCGCCGGGCGCGTTTGTCTGTCTCGGGTTGATGCTTTGCATAATGAACCTGTTTGAATAAAGAGGAGAAGATCAATGAGCGAAATGGGCTATTTTTCAATAATTATCAGCACCATTTTTGTTAACAACATTTTGCTGGCCAAGTTTTTGGGCAACTGTCCTTTTCTCGGTACATCCAAGAAAATGGAAACCGCTGTGGGGATGGCCATGGCCGTCGTTTTTGTTCTGGTTATGGCGGGAGCCATTACATGGGTGATCTACCATGTTTTTTTGGTACCATTCGATCTGGTATATCTTAGAACCATCGCATTTATTCTGGTCATTGCATCCCTGGTTCAGTTTGTTGAGTTGTTTTTGAAAAAAAGCATTCCCGCCCTGTATGCCGGACTCGGCATCTTCTTGCCGCTGATTACGACGAATTGTGCGGTGCTGGGCGCTTGTGTCATAAACATCGACGAAGAATTAAGCTTTATCAAGTCCCTTGTTTCATCTTTTGGGTTTGCCGTGGGTTTCGGCCTTGCGCTTGTTCTTTTTGCAGGTGTGCGTGAACGAATTCTTTTAGCCAGGGTCCCAAAACCGCTCCAGGATACGTCCATCGGACTGGTTACTGCCGGAATAATTGCACTTGCATTTTTTTCTTTTAAAGGAATGGTGTAAGGATTGATGATTGAAAGATCGGGTGAAAGATCGGGGCATTTATTGTTGAAAAAGAATATTGAAGATTTTAGAATCAAACCGTTTAAACACAGAATTCATAAATCTTTGATCGTAAAGCGATAGCCAACAATAGGAGGTCGTTGTGGTAACAGCTCTTTTGTTTATGTTGGGCCTGGGGGCAGCATGCGGGATTATGCTGAGTGTTGCCTCAAAAGTTTTTTATGTGTATGAGGACCCCCGGATTGCCGAGGTCGAAGCATTTATGGCCGGTGCAAACTGCGGGGGGTGTGGATATACGGGATGCTCTGCCGCAGCCGTTGCCGTGGTTGCCGGAGAAGCGCCTCCCAGCGTCTGTATTGTTGCTGACGCTGAAGCTGCGGGCAATATTGCCGCCATCATGGGCGTGGATCCGGGTACGGCAGAACCTTTACTCTCTTACAATACCTGTAGGGGGGGTGATCGGGCACCCGATAAATATTATTATATGGGGATTAACAGCTGTCAGGCCCTTGCCACCCTGTATGGGGGTAAACGCGAATGTCCGGTCGGATGTCTGGGGCTCGGTGACTGTGTCAGGGCCTGCGCTTTTGATGCCCTTAAGATGGGTCCACACGGATATCCTGTTGTTGACGAAGTGAAATGCGTGGGATGCGGTGCCTGTGAAAGAGTCTGTCCAAAGGATATCATGGAAATCAAAACCATGTCCCAAAAGCTGCTCCATCTCAATCAATATGATGATCGTATTGCCCCCTGCCAGCAAACCTGTCCTGCTGAAATTGATATTCCCAGATATATTTATCAAATCAAGAGTGGGGATTACGAAGGAGCGGTAAACACGATCAGGGAGCGCAATCCGTTACTTTTATCCTGCGGCCGTGTCTGTCCCCATCCCTGTGAGAATAAGTGCCGCAGAGGCATTGAAGACGAACCGGTTTCCATCAATCAGTTGAAACGTTTTGTTGCCGATTATGAAATGAATTCAGGACGGCGCCTTCCCGTATCCGTGGCACCTTCCACCGGTAAAAAAGTGGCGGTCATTGGTGGCGGCCCGGCCGGATTGAGCTGTGCCTTTTTCTTGCGTCGTCTGGGTCATGATGTGACGATTTTTGACGCTAATCCCAAACTCGGGGGTATGATTCGGTATGGAATTCCTGAATATCGACTCCCAAAAGAGGTTCTGGCATGGGAAATCCAGGGTATTCTCGATCTGGGAATTGATCATAAACCCAATGTTATGCTGGGACGTGATTTTGACATCGGAGCACTTATGGCTGCAGGATATGACTCCGTGTTCTTGGGTATCGGCGCCTGGAAAGATTACACCCTGCGTGTTGAAGGTGAAAATCTGGAAGGCTGCTACACCGGAATTAATTTTCTAACCAATTTTGCTTTATGGCAGCAGGAAGACGGCAATGAAGACCGTCGGCCGTATGTCGGCAACAAATGCGTCGTAATCGGTGGCGGGAACACCGCCATCGACTGTGTCCGCACTCTGATTCGTCTGGGTGCCGAAGAGGTGTCTATTGTCTACCGCCGAACCCGCAAAGAAATGCCGGCCAATGAGGTTGAAATCGTCGCCGCCGAACATGAAGGTGTAAAATTTACTTTTCTGGCTGCGCCGACCCGAGTGATCGGAGATGAGGACGGCAATGTTACCGGTCTTGAATATCTGAAGATGGAGCTTGGCGAGCCGGATGCCAGTGGCAGACGCCGTCCGGTGCCCATTGAAGGTTCGGAGACCGTTATGGAAATCGATATGCTGATTACCGCCATTGGACAGGGGCCGGATGTCTTTTTCAAGGATGAAAGCAAACGTCTTGACGAGGATTTAAATATTACCCGCTGGAATACCATTGACTCTGAAGATCCGGTGGCCCTGCAGTCCAGCATACCTTATATTTTTACCGGCGGAGATGCCGCTACCGGTGCCGACCTGGTTGTCTCTGCCATCGGCGCAGGCCGACGAGCCGCCCGTTCCATCCATTTATACATTACCGGCGAGGAGGTAAAGACACCGGAAAAAACCTTATTTACGAATAATATACCGGTATCGATCTTTGAATCGGTTGAAGGAATAGAAAAATCTGCAAGAACAAAGATGCCGGAACTTCCGGTGGAGGATCGGATTAAATCTTTTGTTGAAGCAGATCTTGTTATCAGCGAAGAAGAAGCCCTTTATGAATCGAACCGTTGCCTGCAATGTTGCTTGACCTGCTATAACAAGGATGTGGCCTGAAGATCATCTCGTATTAAAACCTAAAAAGAGCGCTAACCGTAGTCTTGGTTTTGCGCTCTTTTTTTTAGTTCGGTCAGCCCGGTATGTAACGGGAAGGAGTAGAAACTTGAACATATTAGAGAGAAGAAAACATCCAAGAGTTGAAAACCAGAACCTTTTATCTTATGTGAGTAAAGATGATAGCGGCAACCCAATAAAGGAGGGCACGGGCAAGACGATAAATATAAGTAAAAGGGGAATTCTCATAGAAACTCACAACGCTTTCGAATGGCAGGATATATTACTAATTGGTATCACTACTGAGGATGATTTAATTCGGGTTAAAGGCAAAGTCATTTATTGCATTGCTGCCGATTTCGGAATGTTTCGAACGGGAATCCAGTTCCTTGAACCTGATGAAAAAATCCTATCTTTTGTCATAATCCTGTTGAAAACTTACTTATAGCAACTTCATAATTGGTGGTTGTCAGGTCATGCAAATCCTGATTATGACATTGTAAAATCAGATTTCTTTCAATTCACATTAACTTTCAGCATTGAGCGATATGACTATTATATCCATCCCTGGCTTCTTTTTCCAAAAGGTCCCCCGATCCTTTGTACCTGGGTGAGAAATGAAACGGCGTAACCTGTTTTACCCCGGCCTTTCCTGCAATACTGCCCGCCTGCCAGGCGGTGAGATGACATTTTTTTTCGGCAATATCCCTGTCCTTTTCAAGAAAAGCCGCTTCGATAAACAAGTGGTCGGCGTTCTTCGCAAGTTCAATTATCTTTTCCACATTGGATTTGCTGTAACCGGCGTCTACGATATATGAAACCTTCTGGCCTGGAGTTATAAGAGCAATCCGTTTTGCAAGATCGCCCAGAATGAATCTCTTTTTACATGAACCTTTGCCGCCGTATCTAACCTCAAACTCCGAATCAGGGTCTGTATTATTGTACAGCGCCTGTTTAAATTCATTCAGCCACGGGCCGATCTCAAGCCCGAGACCGGCAACATGTTCCTTCATTATATTAATGTGAAATCGTTCTTCAATGGTGAACCCGAGACATGGGATACGGTGATCAAGAATTTCAGCAGAAACAGACAGGGCCGGTTCCTTATGCAAAAGACCGTTAAAGGGTTGCTGGATATGCTCTGAAGCCGGGATGAATTGATTTTGACATCTGTAATTTCTGGTAATCATATGATCGGGATGCACCTCGGTAACGTTCAATGCCAATCGATTCGGGTAATGTCTAACAAGGTTCCATGAATACCCGCCAAGTTTCCCCTCAACATTTTTCAAAAAGCCTTCGGGGCCATACAAGTAGAGCTGATGTTCGCGACCAAGGAAAAGACGCAGCAGCCTGTCAAACCCTATGAAATGATCCATATGGGTGTGGCTGATAAAAACATGGCTGATCTTGAGTATATCTTTGCTCGAAAGGGAATGGATGTCTCCCAGATCGAAAATTATGGCACGTTTTTCAAAAAGAAACGAAATGAATAGTCCGGGGTCGTCAAAAGGTCCGTTCACTAACCTGGAGAGGAAAGAAGGGCACATTTTTTAGGAAAGAAATTTTGCTACTTGCCGGTTAATGCAAAGATATATTTCTTCGTCAGAACCGAATATATCAACAACGACTTTATGGTTAATAAGGGTTTCTATTACAAAAGCGGTGACATAAAGGCTGACAACATTGGGCTGTGTTATAATATGTCTGTAGGGTGCATTCTGATAGTCAATCTCAAAGTCGTCCGCACGGCTTAGTTTTTCGAGGCACTTTAAAATCTGTTCTTCGAGTACATTTTTATTGGTCGTTTCCACAAGGTTGTTTTCAACAAGCTTCATGGCAATGGCATTGGAAAGTGGTTCGATAGCGTCTTTTATGCTTTCTATTGTTTTTTTTCGGGCATACTCTTTTGAGGATTCGATTTTTGATAAGATCCGTGCTTCGCGACTGCTTGGCCGAAAAATCTTAGCCATAAGATTCCACCTTTAATTTTGTTGAGTTAATGGTTTCATAAAAAGTTAAAAACGGCTTTTTACAAACTCATCTATTCATATCTACTTTTTGGGTCGCGCACAATAATAATGTCATAGACGGACCATTGCAAGGGAAATGTTTCGTCCCTAGTTTTTAGTTGAAACGTTAATTGATATGGTGATAGTATAAAAATTTTTAGTTTAATTTTTCAAAAGATTCAAATTGAAAACTAAAGAGAAATATTTTCGTGTCGATCGCAGAGAAATCGCTTTCCTCAAATTTATTTTTGAGGCCTACGATGGCATTGCAACTCTAACCACCGTGGATCCGGATCAGGGTGTCATACAAATTTTTATTGCGCCGGGATGTGAAAATGATGTTGAGATGATTTTACGGGATCTTAAAAAGGACATCATGATTGAGCAGATAGACTGAAAAAATATATGAAAACAAAACACTTATATATTAATACCATCGGCTGTCAGATGAATGTTTACGATTCCGAGCAGATCGCCAAAGGATTAACGGTGCTGGGATATAAACTGACCTCATTGCCGGAAAAAGCGGATTTGATCATTGTTAATACCTGTACCATCAGAAAGAAGGCCGAACAAAAGGCTTTCAGTTTTTTAGGGCGTATGACAGGCCTGAAAAGAAAAAAACCCGATCTTATTATCGGGATGGGCGGATGTGTGGCACAGCAGGAAGGCCAAAAAATCCTGCAACGTGTTCCGCACCTTGATCTTGTTTTCGGGACAAATGCTATCGGACGTTTGCCCGGTATGATAAAAACGATAACGGCGAAAAAATGTCGTATTGTGGATATTAAAATGTCAGGGCAAATAGAAGAACTCGATTTTATCGAAGATAAGCACCACACAGGCAAAGTCTCCAGTTTTGTTACTATCATGCAGGGATGCGATAATTATTGCACCTACTGTGTGGTTCCTTACGTGAGAGGCAGGGAAACAAGCAGAAATCCTGACAAAATCATTAATGAAATTTGCGGTCTTGTCGAATCCGGCGTGCGGGAAGTTACCCTGCTGGGCCAGAACGTAAACAGCTACGGAAATAAGGAAGGACTTTGTACATTTCCCGAACTGCTGGCACGTGTTAATGAAATTGACGGTCTTTTAAGAATCCGGTTTACGACGTCACATCCCAAGGATCTTTCCACAGATTTGATGCTTGCTTTTAAAGACCTTAATAAGATGTGTAATCATATACATTTACCCATTCAGTCAGGTTCAAACCGGGTCTTAAAAAGAATGAACCGGAAATACAGCCGCAAATTATATCTTGAAAAAATAGATAAACTGCGCGATATTTGTTCTAATATGGCTATTACATCTGATATTATTGTAGGGTTTCCAGGAGAGACAAGAACTGATTTTCAAGAAACCCTGGATTTAATTAAGAAAGTAGAGTTTGATGGTCTGTTTGCATTTAAATATTCAGACCGGCCAAATGCGGCGGCGGCCCGATTCGAAGACAAAATTTCAGAAAAGGAAAAGAAAGAAAGATTACAGCAGGTGCTCACCCTGCAGGCTCATTTTACAACCCAAAAGAATAAAGAGTTGGTCGGATCGACTCAATCGATCCTTGTAGAGGGGTTAAGCAAGAAGCAGACCCGAATTGATAAGCCCATCATAAATGATGATGTCCAGTGGACAGGACGGACATCAACAAACAAGATCGTAAATTTTTCCCGGAGGGATAACGCACTTTCCTGTGAGCAAATCCTTACCGGCCGGATGGTTAAAGTCAGAATTGTGAAAGCACATTCCCATTCACTCTGGGGTGAACCGGTTAGCATAGTGCCCATGTTTTTGGGTTTAAGAGGAGAAAAAAGTTATGTTGCATGAAGTAAACATAGCAAGTATGGCAATAGATCCGACATCAAACACCCCCATTCTTATTTTAAAGTCGGTGAAAGGAGATCAGGCTGTTCCCATATGGATCGGCTTGTTAGAAGCCACATCCATAGCTTCAGCACTCAGGGACATCAAGTTTGACCGACCCATGACCCATGATCTTTTCAAGAATTTCATCGACAGTCTGGATATGGTCGTGTCGAAAGTTGAGGTGTGTGATCTAAAGAATAACACCTTTTACGCCAAAATATATTTTGTATCTCAAGAAAAAAGTTTTCATATGGATGCCCGTCCGAGCGATGCGATTGCCATTGCACTTCGTTTTCATGCGCCCATTTATGTGCATGATAAGATTTTCGAAAAATCTCAAATGACGGAAGGCGATTTTGAGATGCTAAACCAAAGCGAAGAAGGGAAAAAATGGGCAGAATATCTTGAAAGCCTTTCCCCCGAAGATTTCGGGAAGTACAAGATTTGATGTTATGGATGATTATCTTTAAGGAAAAGCGTGTGATACTCGGAATCTGTTAAATGTTTTTTAAGTAGACGAGTCAGCAAAAAAAATATTTCTTCAATTTCTTTGGTTGTCAGTCTTTTTACCAGTTCCTTGATCAGGGTGTCATCTGAAAATTTCTGAAGGTAATAGATAATCGTGTTTTCGTCGGTTTCCCGATCCAATCCGAGTCCTGCCAGACCGTTGTAAGTTTCAATATGATTGTGAGAATGTTTTTTCATTTTATGGATGGACACTAACCGGGTTGATGGATCATGTGAAAATAATTGAAAAGACCATTGAGGTCAATATTTAGTAAAACTTTACATAAATTTTATGTAGTTTAATTCACAATTGTATATAGTTACGCAATAAATTTGCACTGCTATCCTCGCCATTTGATCTATATAACCACCTGATAATTATATTAATAATTTTTATTTGTTTTGTCTTGCATGATTTTTGCACTAATAAGTCGGAAAAATGATATTTTATTAATTTATTGGGAAATACTTTGTAAAAAATGAAATTCACAATTAATAAAAAATTAACCGTATGCCTACTGTCATTGGGGGCCCTACGATTATTATTCATTGCCGTAATGATTCTAAGTATAACTTATGCTTATAATCGCAACACCCAACAAGGTATAAGTTCTCAAAGGTTGAAAAATAAGGTTCTTGCTGCTAAAACGGAATACCGTTCGTCATCCATTTCCGGTAATAAAGCCGAACGTTTCTTACACCCGATCGTCATTCAAACGGCCGGTCGCTACCAGATTGATCCTGCTCTGGTGAAGGCGATCATTATGGCGGAGTCAGGATATAATGCCAGAGCAATTTCCAAAAAAGGTGCAAAAGGCCTTATGCAGCTGATGCCGGCAACCGCCCGGGCGCTGGGTGTGGAGGATATTTTCAACCCCGAGCAAAACATAAGCGGCGGGGTAAGATATTTCAAACAGCTTGTTAACCAATTCAACGGAGACGTCGAACTGGCACTTGCGGCATACAATGCCGGGAGCAGAAACGTAAGACATTATCAGGGAATCCCGCCTTTCAAGGCAACTCGGTACTATATCAAAAAGGTCTTTAAATATTATCAGATTTACAAGAACCAGATGGCCTATAATGAGAAGGGTATCGTATCTTTGAATGACAGTAATCAATTATCATAATTCAACAGCCCGTTGCCCAACTCACTTTTCGCTGATCTGAAACCTTTTTTGATAAATCTAAGGCTCGTTCCAGGCGATTCCAAAACTCGTCCTTCGGGCATAAGCATTTGAATCCCAATACAAGGAGAACGCTCCGCGATGGCGTGTATCTCTTTCCAACCGACTGAAACTTGTGCTTAAGCACCTATAAGCTCGAGTCGCACCAGAGAAACCTTTGCAAAACGTCCTCTTTCGCCCAATCCGCCGGAGGCGGACAAGTCTCTGCGTCAGGCTCAAATTTTAACCCGCCATCAAACTTTGGCGGGTTAATCCTCGAAATACTCAATGTATTCCATTGATTTTTTAAGTTATTATTTCATAAATAGGAATCGTTGCAGTTGCCGGTTTCGTATGATATTTGTATTGAAAAATTTACTGAGAAGTTATTCTAAAAAGGAGTGAATCAATATCATATGTTTTTGATTGCCGGTGTTTCTCCTAAAATAAAAATCCTTGACACGAATCCCAGAATTTGCCCGGTGTGCGGTCTGGCCCAAGCCTATTATAAACGGGTGGATCACTATTTTAATTTATTTTTCATTCCGATTTTAAGGGTCAAAAAGGGAGAGCCGTTTATTATGTGTGACAGATGTGAAAGAACGGTACATGAATTCAAAGAAGAATATAGCAGTACCTGGCCGGATATCAAAAAGAAGCAGTGTCATCATTGTGGAAAAACTATAGAAAAAGGCTTTGAATATTGCCCTTATTGCGGAAAACCCGTTGACCCGAAATAATTCATCAAGAATCGATATGGAATCAGACGTTACGTATAAACCGAATCGACTCGTGGAGCGCCATGTGGTTTTGGTCGCCCCGGATGTGCCGTGGAATACCGGTAATATCGGGCGAACCTGTCTGGGGGCCGGTGCATTTCTTCATCTGATTAAACCGCTGGGTTTCTCCCTCGAAAGCCGTGAACTTAAAAGAGCGGGTTTGGATTACTGGCACAACGTGAAACTTTCGGTCTGGGACGATTTTATAAGTTTTCAGGAAAACATGGCCCCAAAAAAAGATGAGGTGGCGTTATTTACCAAAAACGGTTCAATACCCTTTTGGTCCATGCCGTCTTCTGACAGACTTTTTCTAATTTTCGGCTCGGAAACAAAAGGACTCTCCCAAACCATCATATCACGATATAAAACTGCCACTTACCATATCCCCATCACGAATGAAATCAGGTGCCTTAACCTGTCCACTGCGGTAGGAATTGCGTTGTATCAAAGCCTGCGTAGTGTCCATCCATAAACGGCATCTTTTGGCCCCCGGCGGCGTTCTCGCTCGTTTTCAATCCTCGACATAGCGCGCTATGCCTGCGGTTGAAAACTCGCTCGGGCCTTTCCGGAAACCAAAATCTACCATTTCTGGATGAACACTTGTTAAGCGTTTATAAAAAAGCAAGGACAAAGTTTTTTGTATGTTAAGGCAAAAAAATAGGGCCCGAATACATTCGAGCCCTATTGGATGGGTTAAATCAGTTGTTGGTTATACGGTTTAGAACAGTCCCGTAACTTTTCCGGTATTCACATCCACATCCACCCTTCGGTAGGCCGGGTCGGAACTGGTTCCGGGCATCAGGCTGATGGCGCCGCAGCAGGGGCACAGGAACTTGGCCCCGGAGAAAATCAGCACATCCTGAATCGGGAGGGTCCACCCCTTGGGTGTCCCCTTGACCGCCGGATCATGGGTCAGGGAGAGATGGGTTTTAACCATCATGGTGGTGTAATCGTCATACTTCGGATCGTTCTCAAGCATCTTGGCCTTGGCTTCGGCCGCAGGCGTCCAGGCCACACCGTCCGCACCGTAAACGTTCCTGGCAATCAGGTCAACACGGTCACGGAGCTTGGTTTCCAGAGGATACAGGAACTTGAATTGGGGTTCGGCTTTACAAGCATCGATCACCGCATCGGCAAATTCCAGAGCGCCGTCACCGCCGTCAGCCCAGTGTGTGGATACAGGGGCGCTTGCACCGGCTTCCTCGGCATATTTGCGCACCATGGCGATCTCGTCCTTGGTGTCGGTGTGGAAGCAGTTAATGCAGACCACCGGGTTGATACCGGACATCCGGATCGTATTGATGTGGTGCACCATGTTGGCAACACCTTTTTCCAGCAAGCCCAGATCTTCTTTGGCATACTCTTCGGGCAGCGGCAGACCGGCTACGACCTTGGGACCGCCACCGTGCATCTTGAGTGCGCGAATGGTGGTGGTGAGAACCGATACATGAGGTTTCAGTCCGCTGTAACGGCATTTTACGTTCCAGAATTTCTCAAAACCGATGTCAGCGCCGAAACCGGACTCTGTTATGTGGTAGTCAAAAAGCTTAAGACCGACCCGGTCGGCAATGATGGAAGACTGTCCCACGGCGATGTTGGCAAATGGGCCGGCATGAATCATACAGGGTTGATACTCTGCGGTCATCATCAGGGTCGGGTTGATGGTATTACGCATCCAGGCGGTCATGGCGTTGCCCACTTCCAAGTCGCCGGTGGTGACCACTTTGCCGCTCTTGTCAAAGGCCAGGGTAATGTTGTTCAGCTTTTCGCGCAGGTCGGCCAGATCGCGTACGATGGAGAGAATCGCCATGAGCTCTGAGCTTACTGCGATCCCAAATTTGGACTGCATGACAAAGCCGTCGAATCTGCCGCCCAGACCGATTACGATATTTCGCAGAGACTGGGCGCAAAAGTCCATGATCCAGCCCATCTCAACCCGGGTAGGATCGACGTCAATCCTCGGCATGCGGGTCAGGCGCGCAAGCTGCTCGTCATTGTAGTTCCGTTCGTGCTGCATTCTGGAAGTCAGGGCGACCATGGCCAGGTTATGGGCGTTCATAATATCATTGATGTCACCGGTCAGACCCATGGAGAATTCAGTCATGGGGATGATCAATGAGTTCCCGCCGCCGGCAGCGGTGCCTTTAATGTTCATGGTGGGGCCGCCCGAGGGTTGCCGCAGACAACCGCCGACATTCACACCCCGTTTGCCCATACCTTCCATTAGACCACAGGAAGTGGTACTCTTGCCTTCACCCAGAGGTGTGGGGGTGATAGCGGTCACTTCAATGTACTTTCCGTCAGGTTTGTCTTTCAATCGTCCTTTTCCAGAGCCAGTTTTTCCCGCCAATCGTCGGGATAAGGCATGTTTTCTTCGGCCGCTTCTGAAATCTGCCAGTCGGCCATTTCTACCGCGTTGTAAGCCATTTACTCAATCCTCCTCTATTCTATTAGGTTAATAAAACACAGGAACCCGGTATCCGACCAAGGTTCGCTCAGCTTCAGTAAAAAAAATTGCCTCCTTCCCTTCCGTGTTTCAAGTTATGGTCTTTTAAATAAAATTATAAGAAATTCAGCTTGGTAAGCAAAATAAGCCATTTATGGCGAACATTGCAATAATGCAAAAAATATGGATATTGTCAATAGAAAAATGAATTTAACTTTGCAGCTGATTCAATCGAAAATAAAAACCTTTGTTTTGCATTAATTCTAAATGGTTTCCAGCCTCAACAATTTTTCCCCTGTTCAGCACGATAATTTTATCCGCCCCCCGGGCCGTTGAAAGCCGGTGGGCGACAATGATGGATGTTCGGTTTGCCATGAGATTAAATAACGCTTGCTGGATTTTAAATTCGGTTTCCGAATCGATATATGAGGTGGCTTCATCGAGTATAATAAGGTCCGGATCCCGTGCAAAGGCCCGTGCAATGGATATGAGCTGGCGTTCCCCGCTTGAGATGGATGCGCCCCCTTCAGAGAGCACGGTATCCATGCCGCCCGGCAATCTGTCTATAAAGGTGTTGCAATTGGAGCGTTCTATAATTTGCTGCAATGCCGTATCTGAAATATCCCTTTTCCCCAGGGTAATATTATCCCGTATGGTTTCCGAAAACAAAAAAGGATCCTGCATGACCAGCGCCATTTTGGCTCTTAAATGAGGCGTGTATATTTTTTTGATATCAATGCCGTTCACAAGAACCCGTCCGGATGACGGATCATAAAAACGGATAATCAAATTGATTATCGATGTCTTGCCTGATCCTGTGGGTCCCACAAGCGCCAGGGTTTTTCCGGCATTTATGTTGAAGGAAACATTTTTCAGAACGGTTTCACCGTCAATATAAGCAAAAGAAACATTTTTCAGGGAGACTTCCGAAATTTTTCCTAAAGTCTGTCTTTGAGTTTTTAAGCCGGATGTTGTGCCGGATTCGACAGCGGGAACAGACTGCGGCAGGCTTTCCCTACTGTCCAGGATCAAAAACATCCGTTCTGCCGATGCCATTGAATTTTGCAGGATATTGTATTTTTCTGCAAGGTCCCGGATGGGTCTGAAAAACATTTTCATATAGGAAAGAAAGGCGACAAGGGCGCCCAGGCTGACGCTTTCCGCCAGAACTTCGCTACCGCCATAAAAAATCACCAGCGCAATGGCAACCGCACCCAGAAGCTCTATAATCGGCATAAACACGGCGAAAACATGAACCTGTCTCATGCC
>JAFDHQ010000157.1 GCA_019308685.1 Deltaproteobacteria bacterium | reverse complement strand
CAAATCCCAAAACATTTACCCTGTTAAATAATGCTTCGCATTAAATCTACGATTTATTTAACAGGGCAGGCAAATAACAATAACCGAAATTCAAAATCCCAAACAAAAAAAACAATCGAAATTTAAAATTCGAAACCTTATGATCTTGAAAAAAGGCAAACCAATTAAAAAAGATATTTTTATCGATACTGGAAAAATCGAGTTTAGGTCATTGGTTTTTGGAATTTGAGATTTGTTTGGGACTTGATGCTTGAAATTTGAGATTTAATTGATCTTTGATGTTTGGAATTTGTGATTTTAAAAAATCCGCGAACAATTACTAAATTTAAACAAAAGGTAGCTATGCGACCGGTATGTCTGATCATTCGTGATGGATGGGGATATAGTGAAAAAAAAGAGGGCAACGCGGTTATTGCGGCCAACACCCCGAATATAGACAGATACAAAGACAAATATCCGTGGACACTTCTGGAATGTGCGGGTGAGCCTGTGGGACTCCCGGACGGCTATCAGGGGTCGTCTGAAGTGGGCCACCTCAATATGGGGGCCGGACGGATCGTGATCCAGGAACTCAAGCGCATCGATGACGGCTTGCGCACTGGTGAACTTTTTAAACTAGAACACTGGAAGAAGCTCGTTGCCAATTGGATGGGACACAAGAGCCGTCTTCACCTCTTTGGGCTGCTGCAGGACGAGGGGGTACACGCCCACCAGGAACATCTTTTTAAAATTATGCGCCGGGCCCGGCAAGAATATCCCGAAGGTTTAGTCATCATCCATCCTTTTTTAGACGGGCGCGACACCCCGCCCCGCAGCTGCATGGAATACCTGGCAAAGCTTAACATTGTAATGGAGGAAGTTGGCGGCTGCTCCATCGGAACGGTTATGGGCCGCTACTATGGCATGGACCGTTCCAAGAACTGGGAGCTTACCGATATGGCCTATCATTGTATTGTTGCTTGTGAAGGTCGCAAATCTGCAGACGCGGAAACCGCGGTTAACGAGTCGTATAAGCAGGACAAAACTCCAGACGGTGTTGAGATGTTCGACGAATATGTCCCTCCCTATGTGATCGGTGACTATGACGGTGTCAGGGACGGCGATTCTATTCTTCACACGAATTATCGCCAGGATCGTGCCATCCAGCTCTCCATGGCATTTTCCGATCCAAATTATCCGGGCAAACTCAAGACAAAACGGGCAGTGACTTATGTGGGGCTGACCCGTTATTGGGACGAGTTTACAGATTATATGCTGGGGGCCATGGACAAAGGCGGTGGTATGGAGAACCTGCTCGGCGAGGTCATCTCCAATGCCGGCATGCGACAATTGCGTATTGCCGAGACACAGAAGTTCCGGCACGTCACCAGCTTTTTTAACGGTAAAGCCACAACGCCGTACCGGAACGAGGACCAGGTTGAAGTTCCGAGCCGTTTTGATGCGGCTACCTTTGCCAGTCACCCGGAGATGGAGGCGTACCATGTGACGGAAGAACTCATGAGTCGTCTCCGGAACAATCCTTACCAATTTATTGTCGTAAACTATGCAAACGGTGACATGGTTGGCCATACCGGGGACATGAATGCGGCGATTAAAGCCATCGAAATCGTTGACCAATGCGTGGGTAAGATTGTCGATTATCTGCTCAAGATTGATGCGCATATCCTGATTACCGCCGACCACGGCAACTCCGAAGAAATGATCGATAATCAGACCCGCATGACCAAGACCAGCCATACCCTCAATCCGGTCGAGTTGATATACGTGGCCGGCGATTCACCGGGCAAGCAGCTTCTGGATCGCGGTAAGCTTTCCGATATCGGGCCTACGGTTCTGTCTTTGCTGGGGCTGGATATACCCGTGGAAATGACCGCCCAAAATCTAATCATCGGCGATGATGATATTCCCTGAAATTCTACTCTAAAATGTTACATGACAGATAAAATTTACTTCCGTCCGGTGGTTCCCCTGCTGTTTTCCATGATATCCGGCATTGGTGCAGGTTCCCAATTTTCGGGTTATGGTATTTTTGCCTGTCTTGTGGCTTTTGTATCTTTATGCGTGATCCTTTATTGCCTATACAAAAACAGGAGCGTTATTTTTACTCCCGTGGTTCTTTTTATTGCCCTGGGATACCTTTCCATTCAACCCTGGATGGCTCCAAAATTTCCTCCCCATCACATTATCCACTTTGAGGATGGTTATTCATGGAAAATTTCCGGCGTTATTGACACCCCTGTTGCAACATATTCCCATCGACAAAAATTCATTCTGCGTGCCGAGACTCTTGAGGGGAACGATACGTCTTTTCCGGTGACCGGAAGGATTCGCTTGACCGTCTCGGGGAACGGCCCCGAACTTTTAATGGGGGACCGGATTGTTTTTTGGGGCAGGATAAAATCCATCAGAAATTTCAATAACCCCGGAGGGTTTGATTATAAGAGATATATGGCTTTTAAAAAAGTGTATGGAACCGCCTATGTCTCAGCAAAAAAACTTACCCTGATCCAAAGAAATTCCAAGACAGGGATCGGCATGATTATCGCAGATACCCGAAGGATCATTTCTGATCTCATCGACAAAACCGGGCAGGGAACGGAGCAGGGTGTTTTAAAAGCATTGATCGTCGGGGACAGAAATTCAATTCCCAACGAATTAAAACAAGCATTTAACCGCGCAGGGATTGGCCATCTTCTGGCCATTTCGGGACTTCATATCGGTATTGTGGCTACCGGTGCATTTTTAATTTTCAAGGTTTTGCTTTCTTATATTAAATTTTTGTTGCGGCATGCATGGACCGAAAAGGGGGTGGTCATCTTATCTGTAATTCCCGTATGTATATACGGCCTGCTTTCAGGGATGTCACCGTCCACTCAGAGAGCGGTGATCATGGTCATCGTATTTTTAGCGGCGTTTTTATTTGAAAGGGAACATGACCCCATGAATACCCTTGCCGTGGCCGCCCTGTTGATTCTTATTATTCATCCGCCGTCCCTTTTTTCAATTTCATTCCAGCTTTCGTTTACCGCTGTTCTTGCAATACTGTACGGCCTGTCTCGGGTGCAAACACCCTGGCAGAGTGATACAAGGGGGATTCAAAAGACAAAACGTGTTAGAGTTGCAATAAAACTGTTTTATTTTTTCATGGTTTCTTTGTTTGCGATCCTCGGCACCCTGCCTCTTATCATGTTTTACTTTAACCAGATTTCTCTGGTGGGGCTTTTGGCAAACTTTATTTTTGTTCCCTTGATCGGTTTTGTGGTGGTTCCTCTGGGTTTGCTGGCCGTGTTTTTATATCCGCTGACCGGTTCATTGGCTTTAGGGTGCCTCAAGACCGGTGCTTTTGTTCTGAAACACACCATAGGTATAATTCATTTTTGTGCGGACCTGCCTTTTGCGGCGGTAAAAACCGTAACTCCCAGTTATTTTGAGATTTGCTGTTTTTATATCCTGTTTTGGGCGGTTTTAAACCTGAGATATGTTTCATCAAAAACCGCGGCGGAAGAAGATAACGTGCCGGGCGAGGAAAACGACGCACCGGAAAAAAGTTTTATACAAAAATCCGCGGCAATCGCTGTGCTGTTGGTTGTGCTGGCATTGAGCGCCGATGCCTGCTACTGGCTTTATACGCGCTTTTGGCATAATGATCTCCGGGTGACAATGATAGACGTGGGGCATGGTAATGCAGCCCTTATGGAACTGCCGGAAGGATACAACATTCTCATAGATGGCGGCGGGTTTTCCGATAACAGTATTTTTGATACAGGGGCCAGGATTATTGCGCCGTTTTTATGGCAAAAAAAAATCAAAACCGTGGACACCCTTATTCTTTCCCATCCCAACAGTGATCACTTAAACGGGCTCATATATATTGCCGAACACTTTAATGTAAAAAACGTATGGACAAATAATGAACCGGCAAGCACTTTGGGATTTAAAAAATTCATGGAAACCATTAAAAAAAATGAAATTCATATGCCCGAATACAAGGAAGTTGCCGGTATTCACCACATTAACGGCGTATGCATCAACATATTTTATCCGCCCAAGGATTTCATTGAGAAAAGAAAAAAGGAAACATGGCGTAATTTAAACAATAATTCCCTGGTTCTTAAAGCATCCTTCGGAGAAGATTCTTTCCTGTTTCCCGGGGATATCGAGGCCCGGGCGGAATATGAATTGGCGGCAATTGCCGGTGACAAGATCAAAAGCACCGTGCTTTTAGCCCCACACCACGGCAGCAAAACATCGAGTACCCGGACATTCATAGAAACCGTCAATCCCGAAGTCATCGTTATTTCATCCGGATGGAAAAGCAGATTCGGATTTCCACACCCGAAAGTTTTAAAAAGGTATAAGGAAAATAGATGCCGCATACTGGGCACCGCCCGAAATGGTGCCGTATCCATGTCCACGGACGGTCAAACGCTTACCATCAAACCCACTATCACGGGAACATATTCGTTATTACCATGTTATTCGCTCTAACCCAGTAATCCTTTCTTCTCCCGGTCGGTCATGAGAAACGAAATGTCTTTATTCCTTTTTCGGATCTGACGTGCCAGTTCTTGCCAGTCTTTTTTGGAAAGATCATGGAAGTGCATGATATAGATCTTGTCTTCACCCTCTTTATCACTCAGAACCAGTCCGTTGTGGGTGCGGGCCCGCACGCCGGCACGTCGGGGATTGGCGTCGGCGTCACGGTATTTCTTTATTTTGAGATAGGTTATAGTCTTTTCACCGCATCTTCACACAAAACAGACCGAATTGATTGAACGAATTTATCAAATACTTGGGTGGTCGATTTTTGATCGTTACGGTTCAACTCTTTAAGCATTTTTTTCCGAAGTCCTTTTGATATTTCCAACTGCAAGCCCCCCATGGACTTACACCGGTTACAAATATTTTCGGCATTTCTGCCTGAATGATGGGTTGTGTCTTCTGTTGCATTAAAACCATCATTTTTAAGTTTTTGGATTATTCTATTTTTGAGGCCTTGATTTCGCCCACCCACGTAAACAAAATCGTCATTTTTTTCGGCACCATGTACAGCCAATACAATATCAGAGCGGTTACATATTTTAACACCTTCGGGTTCGTCAAAATTCGTACTGGTGAGATGCAAATATTTTTTGTTTTCTCTGCTTTTGATGCCCTCAAATGAATAGCACGCAAAATCATCTCCGGCGATAGATTTGGCTATTTCAGAAGTGCCGGGTTCAATGCCCCCGCCGTGGGGGGCAACGATCGCTATTCGAGATTTTATGTTATTAGACCAAATTCGAAAATCTTTACCTTCTTTTTCAACGGCTGAAAGGCTTTTAAAATCTTTATACGTGTCTTTCATTTTTCATCGCTTTTAATAGCATCTTACAAATAACGTGTGTGAACTGGACATCCGACTTGGGAAAAATGACGATAGCCTCTTTTGCGTTTTATTTATCGTTTGTTTGTTTGAAGTAAATTTTAATCATTTTATTTATTATAGCAAGATGTTCCTGTGGCCTGACCCCATTCTCTTGATCCTCCGTTAAGATTGTCTAATCGAGACTTCAGCCAGAACGTTTGCCACAAAACGCTCGGCATAATGCTTGGCCGATAACGAAATGACTATAGATAACATGACAAGAATCAATAGGTGATAGACGAGCATCAGGGGTTTACTCCCTAAAAGAAAATGTCCTGATATTGATAATGGAATGAATAAGATCGTCAGTGACGTTAGATCGCGAGTAAGCAAGAATGCTTTATGAGAGTAAAAAACCTGAAGTTCATCCTGATACTGCCTATAAAGCCGGAACCATTCAGAGTTTTGTATTTTCGGATCTGACGGGAGGCCATCAGGAAACATCTGTCTGCCCCTTTCCATGTCTATTCTTGTGTCGCTGGGTCCGATATGTGAAAAGGCGCGGTGTCCAGGAAGCCGATTCTTAAAACTCCAAAACACGAAGAATTCCTTTACGCTATTCTTGAATATCCCTTCCATTACTATAATGAGAATGGCAGTTGTTAGTGGGATGAAACCTTGAGGATCCTTGAGCTTTGAAATGAGTTGATCGGTATCGATGAGACTGAAATTAATAAGGCTGGAGAAAAGAGCAAAGATAACGATGTGAAGTAAGAGATAACCGATTAGCCATTTACGATTTTC